>NZ_CP086115.1 GCF_016806835.2 Skermanella rosea
TCACCTGGAAGGTGCCGGCGAACTTATCGCCGCCGGCGCTGCCGTAGGCGAACTCCAGCAGCTCGTGCGTGCCCGCGATGGCCGCCGCGAGCAGGGCATTGGCCGACGTGCCGTCCTCGAAGACGCCGGTGCCGGAGATGCTGACCGAGCGCACGCCTGCGCCCTGCAGCAGCTTGCGCCAGCCTGCGTCGTCCTTGGTGGTGACGTCCACCTCGGTGTTGTTGATCGACAGGTTCTCGGTTCGCATGCCGCCGATGGCGGTATAGGTGACGGGCGAGCCGCCGCCGCGTTTGATGCGAAGTAGGCGTCCAGTAGCTAAGGGCATTGAAAACTCCTTAAGAAATTATGGGTTGATGAAAAAGCTCAGGCATCGGGTCGTGCGCGAAACCCTCGATGGGGTTCGGCCCGGCCACGGTGATCGGAAGACCCAGCCGCGCGAGGGTCGTGAGGCGGCGCGTCGCGCGCGCCAGCAACTCGGGGCCGGGCGGGCTGGTCGGATGGGCGTAGGGCGTGCCGTCCGCCCAGTGTCCCGGCGTGCCGTCGAAGCCGAGCAGCACGATGGAGCGGGCGCCGAGGGCGAACGCGAGGCCGATGGCCTGCATGCCGCTGGTGCCCTTGGTCACGCTGACCCGCTTGCGGCCGTTGGTCACGGCGAGGCGCGTCGGGCGGACATAGGTGATGCGGGGCCGCGGAGCGTCCTTCAGGCCGGGGGCCGTGGAGTAAATCGGGCCGCCGTGGAAGCGGCGGAAGTCGCCGCGCGGGTCGGTCGCGTCCTTCCAGCGGTCGAGGAACAGGTCGTCGCCGAAGAACATGGCGCTGGCCGAGGGCAGCTTGAGGTAGGCGAGGTTGACCGCGATGCTCTGGCGGCCTTTCAGCGCGTCCCAGTCCAGATTGACCAGCGAGGCGCCGCCGCCGAGGATGTAGACCGGTTCGTCGGCTGAGAAGATCGGTTCCATAAACTCCTAGATGTCCTGTGTGATGGCCCGGTAGCGCTGGACGCCGTGCCAGTACGTCTCGTTGGGCTGCCGCTCCTGAAAATGCGTCTGGAACTCGCAGCGGATCATCACCAGCGTGCCGCCCGAGACGGTGATCGCGGCCTCCTGGTTATGGAGCGCGGCGTAGATGTTCTTCAGGATGCCCAGCACCTCCGCGGCGCTCTCCTTGCTGCGCGAGAAGGCATGGATCTGCATCTCCCACTCGTGCAGCTCGATATCCTTGGCGCTGGCGTCGTCCATGGCGATGTCGCCGAAGCGGACATACGGATAGGCCTGCCCCTGCGGCACGTGGCTGTAGACCGGCGTGGTGAGCTGCGCGTCGAGGCGGGCGTAAATTCCGGCCAGCAATGCTGCGGTGTCGAGTGCCATGGCTACTTCTTCGACGCCTTGCGCTGTGCCTTGGCGACGCCCTGCTTCAGGCGTTTCTCGATGTTGCCGCGCTCTTCCTTCAGCGCGGGACGGAAGAACGGACGCTCCTCCATCTTCGAGGTGCCGAATTCCAGCAGGGCGGCGTACTCGACGGCGCCGGAACCGGCCTTGACGAGCACGCGCTTCCTGGACGGCTGCGCCTCCACCTTGATCGAGTTGACCAGGCGGCCGGTGTCGTTGGCCGGTGCCTCGCCGGGAGCCGACGCGCGGTGCGTGACGCTGCGGCGCTTGTAGGTCCGGCCGGATTTGCCGCCGGCCATGATCTTCTGCTTGGCGTTGCCCTCGATCATGAGGCCGCCGGCGTAGAGCGCGGCCTGAACTTCCTTCTCGATCTCGCCCATCAACCGCTTGCGGATCGTGACCCATTGCTGCAGGAGGCTAGGCATCGAGCGTGCCCTCCACGCAGAGCAGCTCGAGCACGATGTTCTCTTCGGCGACGTTGATGCACTGGACGATATCGAAGACGCGCGTGCCGAACAGGATCCGGTTCCTGGTGGTCACGTCGTTTCGGTGGCGCATCCTGATCTTGTGGCTGACCGGCGTTTCGGTCTGCATCGAGCGCCATACCTCGAGGCCGCGATAGGGCATGATCGACGCCCACGCCTTGCCGACCTCGGACCATGCGAGCGTGCCGCCGCCGATGCCGTCGGGGGTACGCATCTTCGCCTGGATCGTGATGCGGTGGCGCAGCTCTCCCGCGTCGATGCAGAGCGCCTTGTTCTTCGAGCGGCAGCTCATAGCGAGCGCACGCGGTAAGGTTCGAGCAGCTTCAGCGCGGCCTCGGGCAGCTCGCCACAGTTGCGCGCCTCGTAGAAGGACGACAGCGCCTGCTTGATGGCCAGGCGGATCGCGGCGGGCACGTTGGAGCCGGAGGCGCCGTACCCGGCCGTGTGGACGATCTGGACCGCGTCCCGCTCGCGCAGGATGGGCAGCAGGGTGCCCTCGCGCAGGATGACGCGGCCGCCCGAGGCATCGACGAGGTAGTCGTCGGGGCTCAGGACGGTGGCGATGTTGTAAGCATCGTAAGTCGTGACGCTGGTGACGGCGATCAGCGGCGGGTAGGACAGCACGATCGGCGCATAGTCGCCGGTCAGCAGGGCGATCGGCCCCTCACGCACCCCGTCCCACCATTGATTGCGCCTCTCTTCCTGCGAGGGCCATCTGTCCAGGGTCTGGCGCAGGGTCCGGGCGATGAAGGCGCGGCGCGTGTGCTGCTCGGCCATCTCGCGGCACGCCACGATCATCTCCTGGATCATCAGGTCCTCGTCGTCGCCGTCGAGGCGCAGGAACAGCTTGGCTTCTTCAAGCGTGACCGGCTCAACGGCGGGCGGGGTGACGACGATGGTGGAATGCAGGGCCATGAACTAAGCGGCGGGGGTAATGTAGAGGCCCCAGAGCGCGACCAGGACGGCGAAGGTGAACACCAGCACGGCGAGCGCCGCGGCGGCCCACTGAAGCTGGGTGAACCCGTCGCCGTCGTTGGGATCGCGCGGCATCACTTGGCCTTCTTGCCCTTCGCCGGGGCGGCGGGCTTGGTCTCGGCGACGGGATCGACGGCCTTGTTCTCGGTGGCCGGATCGGCGTCCTTTTCCTCGTCGGATGCTTCGTCCGCCGGGGCGGGCTCGGCGACGGCGGCGAGAGCGACAGCCGTCTCATCGTCCGCAACGGCCTCCTGGCCGATGCCCAGCTCGATCAGGCGGCGGGCGACCGTATCGGTCTCCTCATAGACCTCGCCTGCGACGAACTCGCGGACCTCGATGCCGTCGATGGCGAGCTTGTCCGACTTGATGCAGTGAATGAACATTGGAATCTCCTAGAAAATGGGGCGGCCCGAAGACCGCCCCGAGTTGCTCGGCAAGCTAAGGGTGATCAGGCGACCGCGCCGAGGCCCGGATGCCCAAGGACGGCCGTGGCGCCGATGCCACCGCCGCTCGTCACGCCGGTGGACACGAGGCTCAGGCGCACGTAGCGCTTGCCGCCCGTGTAGGCGATCTTCTTGGTCTTGTTGTCGTCGGCCGCGACGAAGGCGACCGATGCCTCAGTCACGCTGAGGAAGGTGTCGGCCACGGCAGCGGCGTCCGACTGGTTGGAGGCGTCGGCATCCTCGATCAGCGGGGTATAGGTGCCGTCGGTGATGGTGTCCGACTGGATGGAGAAGAACACGCTTCCAAAGCCCTGGGTGTCGATCCAGGTGCCGTTCGTCGTGGTGTTCGACGTGATGGAAGCACGGTTGAGGGCGGGAGTGACCTTGACGTCACTCGCCATTTCACGATTAGCCATGGGTAGGTTCCTTTCTGGAATTGGTTGAGCCAAGTGGCGGGCCGCCTTTCGACGGCCCGTTCACTCAGTCGGGAGGGGGAAGTGGTTACGCGGCCAGCTTCTGGAGCTTCACGGCCTCGAAGTTGGTCACATCGCCGCCGACGCGCTTCGTCACGTACATGATGACGAAGCCCTTGGCGGTGAGGGGATCGCGCAGGATCCGCACGCCGATGCGGTCAACGACGGTGTAGGCGCGGCGGAAGTCGCCGTAAGCCAGTGCCAGCGCATCGTTGGCGATGACGGGCATGTCATCGGCGAAGCTGACCGGCTTGCCCATGATGCCCGTCTCAAGGCCCACGTTCTTGTCGTAGACCATGTTGAAGATCGGACGACCCTCAAGGTCCTTCAACTTCATCAGGCCGCCGAACGAGCGGCGCTTCACCATGAAGCGGGCGTTGGCCTGGTAGTCTTCCTTCAGGCTGTTCTGCAGGTCGACCAGACCGTCATAGGTGTAGGCACCGTTGGAGCCCGACTTGATCTGCTCGATCGCGCCCTGCTCGAACACGCCGGCGCTGGCGTAGTTCGGGTAGGTGAGCAGACCGCGCGGCTTCTCGTTGCCGTCGCCACTGACGAAACCGGTGTTCTCGGCGCGGGACAGCGCGGCGGTCACCTCGTCGAGCAGCCAGGCCTCGATGTCGATATCGGCGTCATCGATCATCTTCTGCGTCAGAACAGGCTCTGCGTACTGCTCATGGGCGCCGATGCGCTGCTTGCCGAACTTCGGCGTTGCGGTTGCGGGACGGCTCGCCTTCTCGACGACCCAGCCACCGGTGGCGGCCACGTCGTTGTAGGTCGGGAACTCGATCGCGTCCTTGCCGATCTGGCGCACCGTGGCGAGCTCGCGGATGGGCGAGGTCTCGATGATGCGCGAGCGCAGCAGGGTGTCGAACACGGGCATGACCAGGTAGCCGCCGTCGGGCTGGCTGTTGACCGAAAGGTCCTTGTACTCGGCGGAACCACCGAGGAAGTCGTTCATGTAGGTCTGCGAGGGCACGTCCTTGCGGGCGAAGGCGTTCATGGCCTTGTTCCAAGCCTTCTTCTCCTCCTCCGCGTCCGAGCCTTTGGTGCCGCCCAGAGCCTGACGCTCAACGGCCGCCTTCAGCTCGACCAGCTCCTTCGCCGTGGCGGTGCCGCTGTCGACGGCTTCCTTCAGCTTGGCTTCCAGACCGGCGACGAATTCGGCGTGGGCCTTTTCGGACGCTTGGAACTGGCGGCCCAGCTGCTGGCTTTCCTCGGCGGTCTTGGTGGCCGTCTCGATCATGGCGTTGATCTTGGCCTCGTCGAGGGCATCGGTCTTCTTCTTGACGCCTTCAAGCATCGATTTCAGCTCGGTGGCCGCTTTCATGGCCTCCTGAGCCTGTTGGAGCACCTGCTCCTGATTAAGTTCAGGCATTATGAATATCCTTCAATGAATTGGTTAAAGTCTTCAGTTGTTCGAGAATGGGCGTCAGGTCTTCAGCATCCCGCTGATCCAGAGCCTTGAATCCGCCCGCAGCGACTGCTTTCGCTTGCTGGCGGCTGAGTCCTGCATCCCGCAGGATTTCTTCGAGTTCGCGGATCGTCTTCGGCGCTTCCTTGACGCCGGTGATCAACGCGTTGCTGTTGGCCGGGAAGGTGACGAGGCTCACCTCGTACAGCTCGATGCCCTTCAGGGTGCGCGTGCCCTTCTTCTCGTCGTAATCGGCGCTGGTGCAGGAGAAGCCGATCGACATGCTGTCGAGCGCGCCCGAGCGGGCCTCCTCGTAGGCGTCGCGGCCCAGCGTGGTGTTGATGAAGTGGCCCTTGAGGTAGAGGCCCTTGCCGTCCTCCTTGGCCTCGTCCCAGACGCCCGCGATCCGGTGCGGGTGGTGCTGGTAGAGCATCTTCGGCATGCGGGTCTTCAGGCTTTCCTTGAAGGCGCCCTTGGCCACGACATCGCCGTAGGCGTCCGGATCGCCGCCGAAGGTGGAGCCGTAGCCTTCGACAAGCATCTGGCCAGCGTCGTCCTGCTTCGTTTCGAATTCGAAGGCGAACGTCTTAATTTCATGGGTCATTTGATAAGTCCTTTTTTGGAAATGACTTGCGTTTTATTCAGTCGGTGCTTCGCGCATCACGAGGGTGCAGCGGCAGTTCACCGTGTTGTGCGCGGATCCGGCCGGGTCGCCGGGGCGATCCATCAGCTCGCCGCCCACCCTGAACTTCTCGTTCAGCGGTATGGCCGGGTGCCGCGCCATGGCGGCGTGGGCGTCGCGGGTGCGGCTGTCGAGGGTCGGCAGCCAGACCTTCACGAGCTGGAGCCCGTATTCCTGTTCCGCCCGCCGGGCCGTCTCGGCCTGCGCGAACAGCGCGGCCTGGTGCGTCTCGGTGCGGGCGATGGTGGCGGCCCGCCATGCGGACAGCGCCGACACCTTGCGGATGCGCCGGGCTATGGCCTCGGTGCCTTCGCCGGCGACGACGCCGGCCGTGACGGCCTTCAGCACGTCGCCCTGCGCGGTCTCGGCGATCGCCTGGACATGGGCCATGCCGTATTCGGCCAGCCAGCGGTCGATCAGCGCGGTGAAGAACCCGTCGTCGATCGCCTTCTCGGCCAGCCCGCGGATGTCCTCGCGCGTCAGGCGACCGAACAGCGGGATGATCAGCTTGGCCTGTGCGGCGAACAGCAGGCGCAGCGTGATGCGGAACACCATCGCCTCGGCGTCGAAGCTCCGCACGCCCTGGAACTCGAACGCCTCGGCGCACTGCTCCACGAAGGCGGTGCGGGCATTCTTGATCGCCCGGGCGAGGCCGATCTCAGAGCGGACCAGCAGCGCCTCGTTGCGGACCTGCTGTTCGCTATGCGCCTTGTTCAGGCTCTTCTTCGTCTTCACCGGAAGGCAGTGTTTCGGGTTCGCTGAGGTCGGCGCCCACCATGTCGAGCGGAACCTGTCCGGTCTTGACCAGCACGAGGTTTCCTTCCTCGCCCAGCTCATCGAAGCCGACCATCACGCGCTTCTCGTTGATGGTCAGGAACTCAGCGTCCTTGGCGCGCTTGAACATCAGCTCGCGCCGGGGCTCGAGCGCCCGGATCGAATCCTCGTCGTAGGAGAGGGTCAGATCCTCGCCGAACTGGGGCACCAGCCAGGCGTTGAGGTATTCCAGCACGCTGTCCAGCTCGGGCAGCACCGTGTTCTCCCAGAAGGAGAGCTGCGCCTGCTCGAAGTTGGCGAAAGTGGAATCGCCGGGGATGCCGAGCATCTGGGGCGGCACGTCATGGGTCAGCGCGATGATCCGCGCGTTAGCCCACAGGCCCTCGATGTGGTCCATGTCCTTTGGGTTGAGGGACATCTCCTTCCAGTCGAGGCCGCCTTCCAGCAGCATCGGGCGGCCCGCGTTTCGCGACCCGCTGTACTGCTCGTCGATCTCGCCCTTGAGCCGCTGGAACTGCTCCTCAGAGAGGGTGCCCTGGCCGTCCTTGCCGTTCATCACGACAGCACCCGACGGGCGGGCGCCGTTGTCGAGCAGGGCCTTGTTCCAGGCCTGCGCCTTGTTGAACGTGTCGACCGAGAAGGCGGAAGCCTCCATCGGCGAGAGACCGTACCAGTCCGACAGCGGATGGAAGGTCTTGAGGTGCAGGACGTCCGACCGGCCGGTGATCTGATCCACCGGGTAATCGCGCTCGATGTCGCCACTGCGGTAGCGGTATGCCTTCGGCAGGGCATCACCGCCGATGACGGTGACCCGCTCGGGCCTCAGCAGCCAAAGCTCGGTCGGCGGCTTCTTGGCGCTCGTGACGGGCGTCGGGCGGACCACATAGGCGTTGCCGGCGATGCGACGGAAGCCGATCAGCGCCTCGAAGAACAGCGGGCCGGGGGTGGCCGGGTTCGGGCGGCGCAGGAGATCGAGGAGCGGATGCCTTTCGATGATCTCCACCTTGCCGTCCTTGCCGGTGCGCTCCAGCTGCAGGCGGACGCTTGCGGCGCTCTTCGCGACCTTGGTCACGCAGGCGAAGGCGATGGCGTTCTGGATATAGGCTTCGCGGGCGAAGCTCTCCGGGTTGCGCTCGAACCATGCCGGATGCAGGTTGCCGTAGTTCGGGTAGAGCGCGGTGCGCTTTGGTGCGGCAGCCTTGGTATCGGCGTCGCGTTTACGGTTAAAGGGCCACATGTGTGTTCGGTCTCTCCGGCGCTACAGCGCCCGGACACGGGGGCCAGCACTCTGTGTTTTGGTTCTGATCCACTTCAGGAACTGCGAGGTGCTGTCCACGCGGTCGTCGTGTGTCGCGTTGGGGAACACGGTGAGTTCCTGTTCATAATCGAGCAGCCACGGCGCCGATTCCGGAAGGCTGACCAAGCCGCTCTCGACCTGCGCCGCCTGGGCGCGGGCGCGGGTTTCCTTGTCGGCTTCGGGCTCGATGGCGATGACAGGAAGCTTGCTCCCGTCGATCTTGAGGTCCTGTATCAGGGCCATGCCGCTCGCCTTGTCCTCGATCAGGACGGAAGTGGCATCCCATTTCAGGGCGTTGCTGATGACGGTGCGCTTCAGCTCCGGGTATTCCATCCGCTTGCAGAACACGTCGAGCAGGTGATAGCCCGTCCTCGTGACGCCCCATGTCGTGCAGCAGCTCGGATCGTTGTGCTCGGCCTTCTTGCTGGCGGTGTCCCAGCTCTGCACGATCATGTCGTAGTGATCGAGGCGGCGGCCGTAGCGGTGGCCATCGAGCCAAGCGAGCTGGAATATCCCGCCTTCGGCCGGCGTCGGCTCCTGCTGGTACTGGCTGGCGAAGGTGTACCGGTCGGCCGTTTTCATGGCCACCAGCTCCTCCGCCGTGTGCATCGTCTCCCAAAGGGCGGTGCCGTCTTCCTGCAGCGCCTTGATCTTGAGGTGGGCGAAGGGCATGCCGAGATGGCCGCCCAATGCGTAGCCGCTCGGGTCCATCTCATGCAGGCGCTGCATGACCAGCACGATAGGGGTGTGCCGGTTGTTCCGTCGGCTTTTCAGCGTCCCGGAGAAACGCCGGTTGATCTTGTCGCGCTTCGTCTTGCTGTCGGCGTCATCCGGCTTCAGCGGGTCATCCGAGATGATCGCCCCGGCAAAGAGCTGCCCCGGCTCATAGTCCAGCAGGCCCGCCCCGAAACCCGTGATAGGACCGCCGGCGGCGCCAGCTTTCAGGCCGCCGCCTTCCGTGGTCTTCCATAGCTTCTTGGCGTCCACGCTCTCCGCGATCTTCACCGGCCAGAGCCGCTGGAACTGCGGGCTGGTGATGATCTCCTTGGCCTCGTTGCTGTTATCGAGGGCCAGTTCGTCCGAGTAGCTGACGTGGATGAACTTCGCCTTGGGGTTCCGCGCGAACGTCTGCGCGATCCACATCTTCACGACGATCTCGGTCTTGCCGTATCGCGGTGGGAGGTTGATCACCAGGTTGGGGTATTCCCCGCTCTCGACCTTCTTCAGCGCATCGACGATGGCGAGATGGTGAGCATTGACCTGAAACTTGCGTCCCTGCAGCTCCTTGAAGAAGTAGCGGGTGAAGAACAGCAGATCGTTCTCACAGCGCCACTTGATGACCTTCAGTCGCTTGATCTCTTCAGGCGACGGATGCTCAGCATTCTTCATCGAGCGCTTGGGAGATGATCTGCGCCTCCCTCGGGCTCAGGTCTATCGTGCTGTGCTCGATGGGTCCGCCTTCAGGGCCGCTGTGTTCGATGGCCTTGCGCTTGGCGTGCTTGTACTGCGCCAGCTCGACCGCGGCCTTCATGCGCTGCTCGAAGGTGAAGCTGGGCAGCTCGATCAGCGAGCCGTCGAGGGTGACGATCTTCGGCCTGATCCGGCTGACATCGTCGTTGATCACATCGGCCAGGAACTCGAGCGGGTCGATCTGGGTGATGACGTCGACGTAGCCGACCGTCGCCAGCGTGCGCCTGTTGGGCGTGCCCTTCTGTCGGCCGCCCCGGCGTTCACCGGGTTTGGCTCCGCGAGACATGTTTACTACCGTTTGCTACTTTAGTGATTAATGTTCTTCACTCTTTGACACGGGACCGTTCGGACCGTCCGTCAGGTCGATGCTGTCGGCCGCGAAGGTCAGGCTGACCTCCGTCGGCTCCCCCGCATACCCATGGATCGCGAAGGCCCGTACCTCGGGCAGCTTCTGGCCGTTCATCCAGACCTCGGCCTTGCCGCGGTACTGACGGATCGTGAATGCGGGGCGCTTGGGCATGGATCGGTCATGAAAAAGCCCCGCGACCGGAGGTGCGAGGCTACGTTAAGTGTTCAAAGGGAATAATCCAATTATGTTGAAGTATAGCGAACTGACTCCGAGTCGTCAAGAGAGCATCAACAGAGAAACGCTTAAATCTAAATGGCGGATAAACAACCGATCAGCGTTTGAGGAATGGCCCGTAGTATTTTCCGAGTTCCTGAAGACCTTCCTTGAGCCGAGGCATCTGTGAGCCGCGCCTCTCGTAGAGATCGTATCTCTGCGTGACGAGCAGCTTTCCGAGGCAGCAGACATCGAACACCATCTGCTGGCCGATGGTCCCGCCCACCTTCGAGAGGGCGGCACGCAGACGGTTGAGGGAGTCGAGGCGGGCCGGGGCGAAGTCGCGCCATCCACCGCCGGTCACGAAGTCGCGCGTCGGGTCCAGCACGGCGCCCGGCGGGATCTGGGCGTCCTCGAAATCGAAGTAGAGCTGCAGGCCTGCCTCGTACTCGCGAAGGGTGATCAGGTTGCGGTTCAGGTAGTGCTTCAGGGCCGGGTTCGGAGCCCGCGTGAAGCTTGCCACGGCGCCGCGGCCGAGGCCGGTGACCTCAATGCGGGGCGCGTCGATACCCTGCCTTGGGAGGACGACGATCTTCGGCGAGGCTGGCATGCTCGATGAGGACGCCGCCCCGGCGGTTCGGGCTTTCAGTTGCGCGTAAAAGGGTTTCGAGACGGTCCAGAAGGTGGGGGTCTGCCCCGGCTTCGCCAAACTCACGCCGTGTGTGTTCAATTCCCTGTCCTCGACGCGAACCCACCCAACGGGTTCTTCGCTGGACGCCATGTCGGGATCGACGATGGCCGGGATGCCGTTCAGCAACACGCGATGGATCGTCGGGTTTCCGGGCGCCGTATCGGGATTGATGCCGGGCCAGCGATGCTGGGGAACTCCCGCCTGCTTGAGAGCGACGACCTGTTTTTCCGCCGCGGCCGATGCACGCCGCTCACGGTTCCTGGCTTTACGCGCCTGTTTTTTCGTGTCGCTCAGAAAGGCCCCCGCCCTGATTGCACGCACTATATATGTAAATTCCTTATAAAGCTTTAATGAGCAATACACAAGACCTTGTGGATTACTTGCGCCAGACCGCCGACACTTTACCTGACGGCTGTGGATATTCTGCATAGCGCAGGCGCAGGCCGCTCGGGGCAATGCCACGGGGAGGGGGCCGATCTCTCCCCGTGGGGACGATCTCCCTTCCCCACCCCCTCGCGATTGGGATCTTGCGCCAAAGGATCATAGGGTATCACATTATGAACTCAGCAAAGCAAAGCGCACCTTCTCCACCCGGCCTTAACCATTGGAAATAGCCGTTCATGCACACTTCGAACGGACGCACATAGGTTGTTCGTTCCGGTCCAGGCAACTTATCCAGCTGCTCCTGCACATACTCGGCGCGTTCTTTTCGTTCATCCGTGTTTACCCAGGCTCCCACAACAAAACCGGGATCTATCCCGCCGAAAACTTGCACCTCGGCATCGGGGTATGTAGGCAGGTAGGGGGGGATGCAAGTTTCCGCGCGGTAGGACTTTCCCCGGAACCCCACTGGAGGATACTGGTCTGAGAACATTCTGTTGAGGCTCCAGGCGCCAGTCCCAAAGTGGTGTTCTACGTCTTTCATTGCTGCGTTTCGACGGTAAAAGCGGCACCTGCGTTTCCAAAGAATGCAGGGATCTAATAGGAGAACCACCCAGTAGGGGTGCCCGCACTTTCCATCCTTCGCCTGAAACATGCAGTGGTTGATGGAGTTAATCGACACCGAGACGGCCTCATTCTCCTCATCGAGCCGACTTTCACTGCTCGGGACGGCAGTAACATCTTCGCGTTCAAGCAAGCTCGATCGGGGGAGAAGGCCGTGCTGCACTATGGATTCGAGGTTATCAACCCGCGTGAAGTGCATGAGGAACTTTATTCTTAGCCGCTTGGCCTCATCTTCGATTGGGTTCCTGCGGTGCATTTGTGCGCGCTCTACTTGTGGATTTGGTTGCGGGTTTTACGACAGAACCACTTAGCCGCCGCCGGCTCGGACCGGAACGAACTCATACTCGCCGCCGCCGAGATCATGCGGGACGTACTCACGGGCTGCGCCGAGGACGCCGACCGGCAGCGCCGCGCGGGCCAGCGGGTTGTGCACCACGACGATGTCGAGCCCGCCGTTGAATTCATCGCTCCTCACCGATCCCATGACCGCGCTCACCCCCGCGTAGGACGGGTCGAGGAAGCTGTCGGTCGGCACCGGGCTGCCGTTGCGGCTCGGGACACTGGCGCGGTACGAGTGCCGGGCTTCCTCGGTGACGATGCGGTCGCCGCGGACCGGCACCTGGATCGGCCCGATCGGCAGCACCGCCTGCAGGATGATCGGAAGCGTGCTCGCCGCCTCCCACATGCCAAAGGCCGACAAGCGGCTTCCGTTCACGGCGATCACGTAGCATTCGTCGTCGGCCACGATGCCCTGCTGCCGGTAGCCGGGGACGAGCTCCGCCACCCCGGTTCTGCGGTTGCGCCCGTTGCGCCCCTCGAGCTTCTCCCGCTTCTCCTTGATGGCGGCGGTCCAGCGCAGGAGCATGGCCTCGGCCGGAACAGTGACAACCCTGAACTCGCCAGCGGACGGGACCCGCAGGCACTCGGCAGGGATTCCGACGGGCTCGGGGCAGATCGCCTCGCACCACACCACTTTGCCGCCCGCCTCGAAGCGGAAATCTGGGCCGTGGTCAGCCGAAGTCAGGCGGCGGCCCTGGGCGCACAGGTGCCGCGCCAGCAGCATCTCCCAGACGCGCTGCCAGAACCTGCCGTCGTCGCCACTGGCGATCGCATCGACGAAGGTCGTGTCGGCCAAACCGGCCGCGTCGTACTCCCGCCACAGTGTCCCATAGTATTCCTGCGCGACCGTGTTGCCCGGGAACCGGCCGCAGATGTGCGCTGAGACCCTGTCCATTTATCAACCCCGACACGAAGTTCATGCCCAATATAGACTATGGGCAGATCGTTGATGAACGGTGTCCTGATCGGCTAGCCCACTGCCTCGCGGCATGGTTTTTCCGGCTGCAGGTCGGCCGACGGCGACCAGCCGTGCGGGAACAGCGCCGCGAGGTCGGGGCGGAATTCACGGGCGCGCTGCTCGCCGTGCATCAGCTTCAGCAGCCACCAGTCATGCTCGTGATGCGGCCCCGGTGCCTGGTCGGGTGTTCTGGTCATGGTTCTTACTTTCCTCTCTTAGCGATAGCATCTGTCTCACACGTCCTTCCGGTCGATGATCCGGACGCGCACCGTCAGGGGCCAGGCGACCAGCACGGAAAGCACGAGGTCGAACCACTGCGGGAGCCATGCGGGACGGAATATCTCGTCCTCGGGCTTGGCCGGGCGCACGATTTCCCGGATACGCCGGGATGGCATCATCGCCAGCAGGATCAGGAACGAGAAGCCGGTGGCAAAGTACAGCCACACCAGCGCGCCGATCACATCGAAAGTCGTCATATTGTTCCTCCCGCACCGATCTTGTTTCCTGATGCGTCGTACTGAACGATGTGCATCAAGAGGTGCCTGATGCGCTCCTCGGCCTCGGCGACCGTGCCGTCCTCCGCCGGGATGACGTCGAACCTTCGGGCCACCGGATTCATACGGCAGCCTGCCCCAGCGCTGAGGCCGCGACACGGCGCACCCGCTCGTCTTCGTGCTTCATGAGCTCGGCGGCGATCGCCGCGATTTCCGGGCTGGTTTCCCGCCCAAGCCGGGCCTGCTCCACCATCTCGATGATGCGCTCCGCCTTACGCATCCCGTTGCCGTAGCTGTACTCGATCAGGTCAGCGATCTCGGTCGTCAGTTTGGTTCTCGCATCCATAAATCCTCTCTGGTTGGTAGGTTTGTCATTCAGGCAGCGGCACGCGCCTGCCGATTTCCCATGCCCGGACGGCGGCGAGCGCCCCCGAATGGATCAGTTCGTCGAGCAGGTCCTTCTCCGCGAAGCTGGCGACCTCGGCGTTGGTAACCGGCACCAGCACCCATTCCAGCCGGTCGGGGTCCGCAGTGACGTAAAGCCCGTCTGCGCACATCTCGGCATCACAGAAGCCCTGCACGGCGAGAAGCTGGGAAACCCGGAAGCGGAAGTCGTCGAGCACGGTCACGCCTCGCCCCCGGTGCTGTAGGTCAGCATCTTCCACTGCTCGACCTGCTTCTGGGCTTCGCGTAGCGCTTCGGAACCGCCGCGCACCTTGGCCAGCTCGCGGCGCTCGAACTCGCGGACATACTCCACCTCCCATGGCGGCACGAAGACGCGGCCTTCGACCATCTTCTTGCGGATGCTGACGTACATCGCCGCCGAGAGCGGCGGCTCGGGAGGATCAATGATGGCGATGATGTCGGAAGGCGCCGGGATATCGCTGTTGCCCGGCACGGCAACGTACTGGCGGAGCGCATCGAGGATGACATCCATCGCATAGCCCTGCAGCACCCAGCAGAAGCCCTCGACCAGAACCTCCAGCTCGGCGCCGGTCTTGCCGTACTGCTTCTGGAGCGCACAGACGTGCCCCATCGCTATCGCCAGCCGGGCCTTATCCTCCGGGCTGAATCCCTTCCTCTGCGCGGTATTTTGCGGCGAGACGCTCGGCCTCGGTGAGCCATTTGGACTTTCCGGGCGGAGCGTGACCAGCGCCTGATCGGCTGGCTTCGCCATTTCCACGATCCCGTGAACGGTACTCTTGAGCTGGGTTTCCATGGGCTTCCTCCTGTCGTAGGGGTTTGGTGCGTTTGCTGATGCTGGCGGTGATGTCCTGGTCGAACATCGAAAGCGATCGCCGCGGCGGGTCGCGGCCGTCGGCGATGTGGCGCTTGATCACCGGCACGATGTCGGCCTCGAAGTCGGCGCCCGCATTGAGCCAGGCGATGACCGGGGCGGAGATGTAGAGGTAGCGGTTGCCGAACTGGTCGCTGATCCAGTCCACAATCCGGGTGGCTCTTGCGATGCGCTCTTCGGGTGTTTCGGCCTCAGGCTCACCCGCACGCGTTTCGGCGGCGGCCATATACGAAGAAGATTTATCTTCTGAGGAGAGATTGTGGTTGTGGTTGTGGTTAGTAGAGCCCGGCTTAGGCTTTGCTTTAGCATTGCTAGCCTTTCGCTTGCCGCCCTTTTTTCCAGCTTTTACACGGGCTTCGTGCTTTTGCTCCGCTTCCGTGATGATCTCTTCGGCCTTCTGATTACGCCAAACACCGTCAATCAGGGTGAAGAAGGAAGTGAGCACAAAGTCCACATCGCTACGTTCTTGCTCTAGCGATGCCCTAGCAATGCTAAAGCGGTGTTCATCAGGGATTGGCTTGCCGGTTGTATAGATATACCGGAGCAGCAGAATGAAAGCTCCATGCTGCGCCTGGGTGAGGTGCAGCGTCTTGGCGCTGTAGTCGCCCCAGTAGAAAGGATACCAAGGCTGGGTCATTTCGCCGCCCTCCATTCTTCGGGCGTACGAGCCCCCTTGCTAGTGTTGCAGGGGCGGCAGGATGTCGTGAGGTTCGACAGGTCATTCGTACCCCCTCTGGTGAGCGGGACGATGTGATCGCAGTGCAGAGGAAGCTCCTCGCTGCTGCAGTATGTGCAGGCGTAGTCATCGCGCTCAAAGACGATCTCGCGTAGTGCCCGCCAGTCAGTCGGATACAGCGAGACTTTCGCCGGTGGTCGCCGCAGTCGGTTGCGTTCGTCCAGCAGCCGACCTTGCACCCATTTTTGCTCGTCATTGAGCCGCCAGAAGGCAAGCAAGGTTTCCTTGTTGGCGTTCCACGTGCGCTTATCCAGCCCAGTAATCCGGGCCAGAAACGCGTCGTTATCAGGCAGCGCACAATCGGGCGACCGCCATGCTGTCATGATCATGAGCAGATAGGCCCCGTGCTGGAGCGTGGTCAGGTGCCTGGTGTCGGCCAGATAAGCGTCGGTGAACAGCGGGAGTGCTGAAAACTCGGCCATGGTCAGCCCCGGACCAGTCCGGCCGCTTCGATGATGCGGGTCACCGGCACGATCTTCTCGTCAAGCCAGTAGACCGGCTCTCCCTTGACATGTGAGATCATGGCGCGTGTTCCGAGCTTCTCAATCGCCTTGTCAATGCCGGGATTCCCGCTTCCCGATGTTGAACGTGATGCCTTGACCGGCTCCCCCGCTTTGCCGATCAGCTCACCGCCGCGCCTTTCCGCCTTGGGCTCCGAGACGGTGATGGCTTTGCCGATCAACTCTTCGCTGCCGGCGGAGCCGGAGTCGATGGCCTGCCCGATCAGCTCGTCGTCAGGAATGGGCTCGGGAACCGCCTCTTTCTGCTGCGGCGGGAGTTGCGCCGGTACTTCGGCGGGCGGCACGCGGCCTTCCTTTCGCAGCACCGAAAGGTAGGTGTAGACGCTGTTCTTAGGAACGCTGCTGTGGTCGTGGATCTCCTTCGCCGTGCGGCATCCCGCCTCCCAGGCGAGGAACACACGTTCCTTGCTGCTCGGCTCCGGAGCGTCCTCGATTACCGGCTGCACATCCGCCTGCATCTCGGGCTGCTCTACAAATGCCAAATCCGATGCATTTTGCGGGCTGGAAGGCTCGTCGTCCTGGCCGTCGATCTCGTCCCGAGGCTGCGGCTCACTGGCCTCCTCGCTGTTGGCTGCACTGATCCAGCCGCTGTCGTGGATCGCTTCCGTGGCCTGCGCATCGCTGAACAGCCGAACGCGCACGTCGGGGAGCGTCTGGCCGTCGCCTTCGGTCAGCAAGACGGGGACGGCGACATAATCCTGCCCGGTAGGGCTATCGGTCATGAATTCTTCGAAGAGCTGTCTAGGAGCTGCCGCGGCTTCGCAGGTCCGCTTCAGGGCGTCGGCCTCGATCAGGGCAAGCGCATATCCCATACCGGCGATCTCGCCATTGATGGTATGGATGCATTCCAGCTCGTGATGGGCGAAAGTAGTCCTATCTGACTTGATGAGGCCGAGGCAGTGCTCGAAGGCCTCGATACGAGTTCTTAGGGAAGTGGAAACATGATCATGCATAAAGCCCCGCTGTCAGGTCGCTGAAAATTAGTGACGGCAGAAAGCTCAGCGTTGCCTTCTTTTCCCTCGCCGCGCGCTCTGGCCAGAACACGGGTCCGGTAGCCGCCACTCTATTTACACAATACTTACGCAATTTCATTGAGCAAGCATTCTCTGCTTATGGGCAAACGGCCACTATTCCTGCAATGCCAGAACTTCGGGTGCAGGCACCGGAATGGTGGGCCGCGCATCCTTCAGCCACGCCAGCGCCGCGTCGAACGGATCCGGCACGGCCTGGCTGGGGAAGACCGGGTTAAAGGCGTAGCCCTTCGGCGTGGCCTTGCCGTAGGTCACGCGCTTTCCCTGAACCTTGGCCGCGCGCAGGCTCGGGTTATGGATGATGGTGAAATCGTCTTGCATGGCGTTCTCTCCCTGATCGTGAGCCGTTACGCGGCTTCTTCTTCCGCCGGGATCATCCCCAGCGCGGCCAGGTACAGATCGAGCATGTGCTCGCGCTCATCGCGCTCCGCCGCCTCCAGCTTGCGCAGCTTCAGCACCTCTCGCATCGCCTTGTTGTCGAAACCGTTGCCCTTGGCCTCGGCGAACACGTCACGGATATCCGCGCCGAGACCGGCCTTCTCTTCCTCGAGGCGCTCGATGCGCTCGATGTAGCTGCGAAGCTGATCCGCTGCAATATTCCCGACTTGTACCATAATACTCTCCTTGAAAATGTGGAGGCCGAAGCCCCCGGTTGAAAATTCAGACGATCTCGACCTTAATTCCATGTTGTGCCTCCACGAGACGCCGCTTGAGGTTCGACATGTGATCGTTCTTGCGCATGTACTCACTCTTGGAATCCTCGACGACCTGACAGCCCCGCACGTTGCTCTAGTACCGGAAATCGAGCTTCACGTTACAGATCCAGCGGCCGTTAATCTCGATGCGGTAGGTCGGCTGAAGCTCGAGGTCGCTGATCTCGCCAAGGCGCAACAGCACACTCAGCTCCCGATACCGGACGCCCTCGCGGGCGCTGTGGAAGGTGTGGCCATCAATGACGATCGCCTTGTTCCCGAACTTCGGCCTGCCCCTGACGCCGAACTTCACAAGGACCGTGGCCTGTTGGAACGGTTTGCCGTGCGCTCCCGGGCGAGCCGCTCCTGGTGACTGCCTTCGATGACCGGCGGCCCTGCCCTGTCGCCCGCCTGATAGACCTCGTTCGGGTCCGGCACATAGTAGCCGAACTCCGAGGCCCACTGCTGGATCTGCGCCATCTTGTCGGAGAACTCCGACTTGCTGAGGCTGGTCGTGCTGCCGCCGATCACCGAGGGCGTGCCGTCGGGGCTCAGCACGACCTTGTGCAGCTTCATGACGTGCATCTTGAGGAATTCATGCACCTGGTCATGGCTCAGCGTCGTCCCGGCGTCCTCGAACATCCGCTGGATGTGCGGCACCACGACGCCGTGGTAGTAGGCGTTCTGCGACAGGCTGCGGGCGTGCTTCACGACATCGACCGTGACGCGGACCTTCTCGCCCTCGTGGCTTCGGATGAAATCCTGGACGGCCGGGCTTCCGGCCATCGCGCCGTTCTTCACCAGACCGCTGACTGTGAGGGATTTCGACATGGCCTAGAACAGCGCCACGTTTCGCCCGAACCGCGCGCCGATGTAGCGCTCGTCCGCCGCCGCGAACGGAATCTCGTCGTCGAGCTCCGGCACCGGGCTGCTGTGGCGCTGGGTGGGCCGCGAGCCGGAGCCGCCCCCTGCCCCGCCCCGCCGGGACTGCTGGTAGCCATCGTCCTCGTCGCGGTCGCGGCCGCCGTCACCGTCGCGCTTGCCGTCGAGCAGGATCAGCTTGGCGTCGAATCCCTGAAGGACGATCTCGGTGGAATACTTTTCGTTTCCATCCTTGTCGGTCCATTTGCGCGTTTGCATCGCACCCGCGATATAAACCTTGCTGCCCTTATGCAGGTAATTGCGTGCGACTTTGACCAAGCCCTCGCTGAAGATCACCACGCGCACCCACTCGGTGCGTTCGCGCTTGTCGCCGGATTGCTTGTCGCGCCACGTCTCGGTGACGCCGAGACTGAGATTGGCGATTTCGCGCCCGTCCTGCGTTGACCTGATTTCCGGATCGCGCCCGAGGTTTCCAATGAACTGACAATGATTCAAACTTCCCGCCATATAAATCCTTCTGCTATTTGCGGTTAATTCCTGCGTATCGTGAGCGTCTGCCCGCCGTTGCTGAGCGTGGCGCCGGGCACCGCCTGCCCCGCGTCCAGCTTCGCCTTGATGGTCGTGTGGTCGGGCTTGCGCTCGATCTTCACGCAATCGTCGGGCAGCGCCGCCTCGTCGGTGATGACGACCGACTGCCGCGCCGCGGTCAGCGCGCAGGTGGCCTCCGGCAGCTCGACCTTGCGCTCGTCCGCCAGCACCAGGCCCTCAAAGATGATGTTGCGGATCGCCTCGATGCGGCCCTCGTAGCGCTTCTTGCGGGCCTGAATCGCCTTGCTGCGCTCGGCGAGCGCCGCCGTCATGTCCTCCGCCTCGGCAAGGCGGTCGAACAGCGTGCCGATGATTTCCCGGAACTCTGTGCTGCCCTCGATCATCCCGGCGATCAGCTCGGGATCGTCGTGGCCGGCCTCGGTGATGACCTGCTTCAGCTTGGCAACGGCGATGGCTTCTTTCTGCAGGTAGCTCATGCGACGCCTCCCATGCCGGAGACGGCTTCCTTGTCGGCGGCAAGGATGCGCCTCATGGCCTCCGGATCGGGTTTGAACTCCTCCGGCGTCAACTCCATCATGGAGGCGCTGCGCATCTGCTCGCGGACCACCGCGTCGTACAGGTCGAGGTGCGCCGCCTTCAGCTTGGCCAGCCCTTCCCTCTTGCTCGCGTCGTTCAGCAACGCCATCAGGTCGCCACGCAGCATGCACTCCGCGAGCCCGTCGGTGTATTTCTTGACCCAGCCCTCCCACTGCGCGCGGGTGAAGCCGGTCGACTTCGTCGCGGCCTCCTTAGCGGCCGCCTTCGGTTTCTGTCCCGCCTCGGCGAATTCGCGCTTCAGTCCGGCGACGTACTTGTTGTCGTCGTAGAGCCCCATGAACACGTCGGCGCTGAAGCCCAGATAGGACAGCGCCTTGGTGATGGCGTCGGTCAGCGCCTTCTTCGCCGCATCGTCGTCCAAGCGCACCTTGCCGCTCTTGTCGAGTTCCCGCCACGGGTTCATCGCGGTGACCGGGAAGGCCTCGGAGCGCTTGCCTTCGAGCACGTACCAGAGCCGCAGCGTGCAGGCGATCAAGTCTTCGTGGAAGACGTAGTCGGCATCGTAGCCCCAGCCGAGACCAAGGGGACCGAACTGCTCCGTCGCGCGCTGGATCTGGTAGTAGCTGTCGATGGACGTGAAGCCGCCGCGCTGGTTGACGTATTTCGTGTGCGCCGGATCGGTCTTCGCGACGGAGTTCCAGAGATCGAGGTTGTTCGCGCTCATGCCAGCACCTCCGCCGGAAGCTCCGACCGGCTGGCGATCATGTTCTGGATGGCGCTGTCACGGACGGCGCACTCGTGGCGACGCACCTCGCAGTCCTTGCGGACATCGTCGAAGGCCTTCTCCAGCCCGCCAACGACCTCATCGAACGTCGCGGCGTCGATTTTCTCGCCGTGGGACTTCACGTGCTGCCTGATCTGGCCGATCACGTTGAACGCGATGCCCTCCAGAACCTTCAATGTCATGAAAGCGTGATGGGCCTCGGCGGCGTCGCGGGCTTCGTTTGAACAGGCAAAAGAACTTGGAGTAAATGACATAACTACTAACCAATGAAAGAAGCTTTACAAGTAATAATCTTTAGTTTAGGAAACATAAACTATATAACAATTTCGTCAAGTAAAATGTTTTTATGAAACATAAAATAAATAGTTCTACTGCAACACTGGAGCAGAGGCGTGCCATTGTAGCCGTTATGGGTTTTACGAAGGCAGGATTTGCGAGGATTGTGGGTGTCTCACAGCCGCCGATTTTCGACTGGGTTCAAGGCCGCGAAGTCAGTGAGGAGACGCTTGGCAAGATCGACGAAGCCATGCGCCGGGAGGGCTGGCGGTTCGAGCGCGGTGGCGTCCGCAGCCTCGGCGCCTAGCGCGGCCTGACGGCCCCGGCCAGCTCGAACAGTTCCGGCACCCCTGCCCTCTTGCCGTCAATCTCGTACCGGCGCTGACCGTTGTGATCGATGATCCGCACGGCGTGGCCCATCTCCTTCAGCTTGTCGATCACATCCTTGAACGTCACCGGCTCGACGGGCGTCCTCTCGATGACCGGCACCTTGCCGTCCAGACGGTCAGGGCGCGGCGGCGGGGGCAGCGTGGGATCGACCTGGGACAGGATACAGTATCGCGCCTCCAGCGCATTCGCCGAACGGCCGGGCAGGCGCTCGGTGATGGCCATGAACGTCAGCCTCTCCCGCACCCCCTTCGTCAGGGCGGCATCTTCCGCCGCCGTCCAGCGGGGCGCAGGCCGGCGCGCGGCTCTCCTAAGCTTCACGGTCGCCTTCCCTGCCCGACAGCATCCAGATGGCCCTGCTCGACGATGCGCCGCACGTATGCGGGCTCGACGCCCGCCAGCCAGCAGGCACGGCGGAAGTTGGCGCCGAAGCCGAGCAGCCAGTCACGGGCCGTCGCCTGCATCGCGTGCTTGCTGTCGTCTACCTCCGCGTAGTCGTGCCGCGGGATGTCGCCCCGCGCATCGGACACGGCGCACATCAGCACCGAAAGCCACAGGGCCGCCCGGCGGGCATGCTCCTGCGGATCGAGATCGCGCACCGGCCGGTAGATGCCGGCGGCATCGCCGGGATCCTCATCGTGGGCGGCATAGTCGATCACCCCACCCTCCTCCGCAAATCGGCGACATCCCGCTTCAGCATTTCAAGCGCCTCCCGGAGCATGGCGTTCTCCTGCTCGAGCTTGCCGATGTGGTGCAGGCAGAACTGGTCGACGACGCGGGGCGAGAGGTGTGCGCTGTTGACGGAGGGGCGGTTCGGATCGTCATGAAACGTCTTCAGCCGCTGGTAAATGGGCGTGTCGCTGAACTTCGGTCGCTCGGGGATCATACGCCTGCCGCGGCGAGGTCGCTGCCGCCCGTCTCGCAGGCCATCTCGATGCGGCGTGGAGCAGGTTTGCGGCCGTGCTCCAGCTGCTCGATGCGCTTCCTCAGCTCCTTGTTCTCGGCACGCAGATCATCCACGGCAATGGCGAGAGGAGCGATGAGGCACCCATTAATGCAAGCTGGGTCAGCATCGCCCGGTAAAGTGAGAGACTTTCAGGTAGGGCATCGGCGATACTCATCTTATGTTTTCCTTCGGGTTGTGTGTTTTTCAAACGCGCCAGTCGAACGCGAGCCAGTGCTCCTGACTGCGATCGGGAGCGGCTTCGTAGGTGTACCAGGTCGGCAGTTTCGGCCTCAGCGCGTCGGTCACGACCAGCATCAGCGTGAGCACCGTGACGATGACGAACACCCAGCCGTGCGCCCTGAGAAAGCCCAGCACCTTCTCCCGGGACGTCACTGCGTCCCCCCGGGAAGGCCGGAAGTGGCGATGCTCCAGACGACCCACGCGACAAAAATGATGCTAAAGGCGAACTCCGTCAGTTCCGGCAAGACCTGACGCCAGCCGAATGAATCCTGGTCTAAGTTATCCGTCATGCAAAACTCCTTTTCGAATAAAATCTGTTGACGTTTTGTGTTTGTGGTTTTAGAAATACGCAAATATTAGATCAAATCAACAAAAATCTACTTACCGTTTCTTTATCCACATCGCCGTAAAACCTCTTCCTTGAGGGAGAGGATATAAGGCGCTTGCAGACTTAGGTAAACAATCCTATAATCTAACTCTATGCTTTCAGCCATCAGGATTCGCTTGTACCCCACCGGCGCTCAAGCCGCAAAGCTGGCCGTTCAGTTCGGCTGCGCACGCTTTGTCTGGAACCACGGGCTTGAGGCCAGCCAGACCGCCTACCGCGAGACGGGGAAAGGGCTGGGTTATCACGCGCTCTCCACAGCACTGCCCAAACTGAAGCAGGAGATGGAATGGCTGAAGGATGCCGACGCGCAGGTGCTTCAGCAATCGCTTCAGAACCTCGCTGCCGCCTACGAAGGGTTCTTCGCCAAACGCGCCCGCTACCCGCGCTTCAAGTCCAAGCGCGGACGTCAGTCGATCCGCTATCCTCAGCGCGTGAAACTGGATGGCAACCGTATCTATCTGCCGAAAGTCGGCTGGGTGCGCTGCGTCGTCCACCGCGAGATTGTCGGGCGCATCAAGAGCGTGACCGTCAGCCGCAACCCATCGGGCCGCTTCCATGCCAGCATCCTGACTGAGGATGACCGGCCCATGTCCGCCGTGTCCACGGACGGCAAGGCCATCGGCATCGACCTCGGACTGACCGATTTCGCCGTCACCAGCGACGGCTCCAAGTTCTCGAACCCCCGTCACCTCGCGCGGGCGGAGAAGAACCTGAAGCGGAAGCAGCGCAAGCTTTCCCGCAAGGTGAAAGGCAGCAGGGGACGGGCCAAGGCCTGCCGTCTGCTTGCCCGAGCGCATGAGCGAGTAGCTGATGCGCGCAAAGACTACCTGCACAAGCTGTCCCGACGAATCGTGAACGAGAACCAAGTGATCGTCGTCGAATCCCTGAACGTGCAGGGCATGGCGAGGAACCGCAGCCTCGCCAAGGCCATCTCGGATGTCGGCTGGGGGGAATTTACCCGTCAGCTTGCCTACAAGGCCGAACGTGAGGGCAAGGCGTTCGTCAGGGTGGATCGCTGGTATCCGTCGAGCAAAGCCTGCTCGGAGTGTGGGGCAATTCGCGACAGCCTGCCGCTCGGCGTGCGGCGGTGGGAATGCTCCTGCGGCGCGGTTCATGACCGCGACATCAATGCCGCCCGGAACATCCGGGCAGAAGGTCTCAGACTGCTGGCGGGTGGGATGCCCGCTTCTGCCGGTGGAGGCACAGTAAGACGGCGCACGCGGGAGACCGCCTGTGCCGCATGAGCCTGTGAAGCCGGAAGCCGCTTCCTTCAGGGAGAGGTCATTCACATATGTGTTGTCTCCGCGGCTCGCTCGGGCCGCGCTTGGCATGATCAACCGGGACAACGATTGGCTGGCCCGTCAATGCGGGCGTCACCGCTCGACGGTCTGGCGCTTCTTGAACGAAAAGGGTGGCCACTACGCCGTGGCGGAGCGGATCACCGGCGTGTTGCTGGGCGCCGGGGTGCGCCTGACCGAGGACGGCCAGAGCGTGACGCTGTCCGAGGCGGGCCCGGCATGATGCGGATCCTCTCGACGCGCCGCTTCATCCTGCTGGCCTGGGCGGCGATCTGGCTCTGCGCGGGCTATGCGGGGCTGCTGAAGGGCCCGTGGTGAAGAAGGACGACCTCCATGTCGGCTCCGCCTTGCCGGGCATGTCGAAGGCTACGGTGGCGATGATCGCGGGCGTGGCCGGGGTGCTCGCCTCGAAGGTGGTGTGGGAGCTGCTGTGGCACGGCCCGCAGGAGAAGCAGCGGAAGAAATGGCAGGAGCGCGAGCGGGATCGTCCCGGCCCGCTTGGGCCGATCTTGTGAACCGAAGTTAATTTGTAACCGCAGAAGGACGTATATGCATGATCTTGAATGGACGAATGACATTACCCGCCAGTTCGTAAACATGATCCGCAACGGCAACGAGGCCGGAATCCGGGAACGCTTCGCGCAGATCCAGGGCATGGCCCGCGAAGGGAACCGCCAGGGCATCGTCGAGGCCTTGAAGGACGAGCAGGCCGCCCTTGCGGAGAACGTGAGG
Source organism: Skermanella rosea (assembly GCF_016806835.2). Lineage (NCBI taxonomy): Bacteria > Pseudomonadati > Pseudomonadota > Alphaproteobacteria > Rhodospirillales > Azospirillaceae > Skermanella > Skermanella rosea. The sequence goes on from NZ_CP086115.1 coordinate 24,741, forward strand.
ATCGGCGGCGACCATGGCGATCTTCTGGCCGGCCTCGTCTACAGCATCGACATCGAGCAAGCGGCGAACGACCTTGGCCGCGGGACGTTCGTGTCCCATGCGATCGACACCGGCGAGCGCAGGAAAGCCGGCTGGGCCGACAAGATGAAGCCCTGGATGGAGCGCGACAAGACCAACGGCAGGGGGCGATGATGGCGGCCATGGACCTTCTCGGCGCTCCGGCCGAGATGCACACAAACAACGAGCCTTGCCCGCAGCACGAGCCCTATGATGGCCCTATCGTGGTCGACCTGGCCGTTCTTGATGTCCTGTTCGGGGAAGACGTGGGCGATGGCTGAAGACCCTGAGCACGAGGCGTGGCGCACGCGGTTTCTCAGCGCTGAGAAGGAGGTGGCCGATCTCTGGTCGGTCGTGCTGTCATGCCGCCTGCGCGGCTATGGCAAGTCCGAGCTGCTGGCGCTGCGGTCCTTCGAGAAGGCTGCCGAGGAACTGCGCGCCGCGGTGCGCGACGGTGGCGGCAGCTCCGAAATGGAATCCTTCCACGTCCACCAGTGCCAGATCGCGGGCACCGAGCAGCTTCTGGCCCAACGCGCTTAGCTCCTGCCAAGCTTTTTATGGCATAGACGCCAGCCCTCGTTTATCCACAGAGCCGCCTCTTTGAATGTCTATAGACTGTCTATTCAGAGAGTCTTTGTGGAATTCACCTTTTTTGATCAATAGGTTGCTGGGGGAAAGTGACCCGTCGATTCCCAACGATGTCCCGTTGATTCCGAATCCTGACCCGTCTGTTCCCGTTTCTGACCCGTCGATTCCCGCGTGCTCTGCGGTTTTCCACAGACGCGCAGCGGCCTGACGGCAAATGACCCTTCATTTCCCGCTTTTACCCCGCCGATTCCCACGTTAGTCTCGGTGCCGCCGGTCGGCTCACCGCTGGAACTGGAATGGACGGGTCACTTTTCGGGGAACGGGATGCCCAGCGACAATCTGACCGATCGGGAACGCAAGCGCCTCGACCGCTTCGAGAGAATGCAGCAGAACCGCCGCGGCCGCACTTCCCCGGCCGTGATGCCGTCCAAGCTGGCCCGCACGGCGGCATTTGCCCCGAGAAAGAAGAACCTCGTCACCGACAGCAACTTCAAGCGCGTCTACGAGTTCCGGCCCCACACCGTGGTGGAGGTCAGCGGCCGGGAGCTGGGCACCCAGCACCGCGACGCGCTCTATGCGCTGTTCAAGCTGCGTGCCAAGCGAACCGAGGAGCCGAATCCCCTCTACAACCCCAACATCAGCGCGGTCGGCCTCAAGGCGCCGAAGCCGACGCTGATCTACTATCACACGCTGACGACGTGGCGGGAAATCCTGAAGGCCACCGGCCGCACGGCGCACGTCAACAACCTCGGCACGGTGCTGCGGACCTTCGAGGAGATGCGCAAGGTCAATTTCCGGGTCTATACCGGCACCTTCGACCAGTACCAGGCGGCCTCCAAACGCGGGCGGCTGGCCGGGCCGGGCTTCAGCGACAACCTGCTGAACGAGATCGAATGGAGCGGCATCGAGCTGGACTCTCCCGTGCGTGTGCGCTACGGCGCCTGGGTCAAGGAGATGTTCGAGACCAAGACCCTCGTCTCGGTTGATTCGGAGGTCTACTTCAAGCTCAAGTCCGATTACGCCAAGAGCCTGTGGCCGGCGATCGACTCCCAGAACAGCTACTCCTGGATCGACGTCGAGGCGGTCGCCGAGCTCTCCGGCCTTGAGTACGCCTCCCTGACCACCCGGCAGAAGGTCAAGCTGCGCGAGGAAACCCGGCAGGCGTTCGACGATATGGTCGCGGCGGGCGGCCTCGCCGAGTGGCGCTGCGAACAGACCGGCAGCGGGCGCATCAAGGGCTACCGCTACCACTACGTCCACGCCGCCCCTCGGCAGGGCGTGCTGGACCTCCTGATCTCCGAGGACGATCTCTCCTACTGACCGCACGGGAATCAACGGGTCACTTTGACGGGATGGCCCACCCTACGAAGGATGATCCGACCGCAATCCGTTGAATGATAGAAAGAAAGCTGGCAAGCTTGCTTGAAAGAAAGATAGCTAAGGAGGTCGGGGTGATCGTGATCGTTGGCGGCGAGAAGGGTGGGGTGGGTAAAACCACGATCGCCACCCACCTGGCCGTGGCCAGAAAGACCGCCGGGCGGTCCGTGCTGCTGGTCGATGCCGACCCGCAGGGCACGGCGACGACCTGGATGGACATGCGCAAGGACAAGCCGGTGCCGCAGGTGCCCATTATCTCGCTGCGCGGGCCCAAGGTCCACACCGACCTGCGCGAGCAGGCCAAGCATTACGAGGACATCGTCGTCGACGCCGGCGGCGCCGACAGCCACGAGTTCCGCTCCGCCCTGCTGGCGGCCGACATCGTGCTGCTGCCGCTGCGTCCCGGCAGCTTCGACTTCTGGACGCTCCAGAAGATGGCCGACGTGATCGGCATGGCCGACACCTACAACGAAAACCTGAAGGCGATGATCGTGCTGAGCCAGGTGCCGCCGACCGCGAAGGACCGGGCCAAGAAGGAGGCCGCCGCCGTGCTGGCCGACATGCCGCGCTTCACGCTGATGAACGCCATGACGGTTTTCCGGGCCGCCTTCAACAACTGCAGCGGCGAGGGGCTGGCCGTATCCGAGATGTCGAGCCGCGACCCCAAGGCCTGCACCGAGATCTCGTTCGTTCACCAGGAACTGTTCGGAGGGCGATGATGGCGATCAAGATGCCCGGCAAGAAGCAGTCGCCGGAGGAGTTCATTTCAGGTGCCACCGCCGCGGCGCCCTCCCCTGCCCCGCGCGAGGAATATCCGTGGCACCAGCCGATGGTGCGAGACGACCTGCGCGTCCAGCTCAACGCCAAGCTGCCCGAGCGGCTGATGGTCAAGGTGGACTGGCTCGCCCGGCGGCTGGGCGTGAAGAAACAGGACATGATCGAGACGGCGCTTCAGGAATGGGCGCAGGCGCGTCTGCGCGAGATGGGGATCGAGGACGAGTGAGGTAGGAAGCTACCTTTCTTTCAAGCCGGAGGCGACGATGATCGACACCGTGGAGACGCTGATCCAGTCGGCGCAGGCCGACGATCCGGAGTTCCGGGAACTGGCGCGGCGGCTCGGCCAACCCGAGCGGCTGGTGCATCTGCTGTTCGACGAGGGTGTCCGGGTACAGGCGACGAACCCCGGGCGGGCGATGCTCTGCGCGGCCGTGATCGACCGGCTGCAGGGGCTATTGCAGAGCCAACCTATCTAGAAAGAAAGCCAGCTTTCTACTGCCCTGGCAACGTAGCCGGCTCTCTCGCGATGGCGGGCAGCGGGTTGTCCGCCCGCTCAAGGGTCCGCCTGATCTCGTGGAAGCACGCCTGCAGGCGCTCGACCTCGCAGTCGCCCGCCAACCGCCGAGCCGCCTCCCGGCAGGCGTTGGAGATCGCCCAGGCCGCTGCGTCCGGCGCAAGGCCAAGTGCTCTTGCCAACTCCGCGCGCGACTCATCCAGCAAGCGAGCATCGCGCTCCGCACCTTCCCTCGCCTCCTTGAGGAGCCTCTCGCGGGCACGGACGGCCTCGGTAGCCGCTTGCTCCAGCTTGTTGGTGGCTTCCTTGAACCTGACCCGTGCACGGAACCTGTCGGCGACCAAGGCCGCAACGTCCTCGCCGACGGCTTTGCGCAGGCGCTGGTGGATACTCCAAGCGTCGGAGGGGCGCTCCGCCACGGGCGCGGTCCTCTGGCGCTGGATGCCGTCGATCAGCAGCTTGATCCAGGCGTCCATCGGGAGGTTCTCGACGGAGCGAAGGGTAGGGGCCTTCACGGTGGCCCAGCCCTCCTCGCCACGCACGATGAGGCCGCAGCCGGGAGGCAGGTCCGCCTTACCGATAAGTCCCTTCGGCACGGCGAAGATCACGCCGGAGGCGTAGCGCAGATAGCTTTGCCACTTGCCCGCCGTGACGTCGCGGCGGTAATCCGCGACCGAGATCTTCACCTCGTAGGCCAGCGGATGGAAGTTCCGAAAGGAGGGCGGCACCGTGTAGACGTCTGGACGGGGCGATCCGGCCGGGCCGAGCTGCATGTCCGTCCAGACCAGCCGCGTTCCGCCGACCAGGAGATGCGCCTCAAGATCCTTCAGCAGCGTGTCATGCTTCCAGCCATGTTGCATAAAGCTAGCTATCTTTCTTACTAGCTTCTTCCATGGAACGCAGCTCCGCCTCATAACGCTCTCCGGTCCTGCGGATGTCGACGGCGTTCCTGACGCCGCGCGGCATGACCAGGTAGAAGAAGGCCTTGAACAGCAGCCACAGCAGCACGAGGCCGATTGAGAACTCCACCAGGTAGACGACCAGCTTACTCATTGGCGGCCCCCTTGCTCAGGCCCTTGCTGATCCGGATGAATGATTCCAAGCCGACCGCGTCGAATGGATTTACCTGCCCGGACTGGCCTTGCCCGCCGATCACCATGAGGCCCGGCAGCTTGACCTTGGCCAGCTCGGCGGCGACACCGATCGCGGTCTCCTTCGCGAATTGGGCCTTCTCCTGCGGGGTGAGGCCCGCGCTGACCTTCAGCGCGTTGGCACGCGCCTCGGCCTCGCCGCGCGCGATGATGGCCTTCTTCTCCTCCTCCGCCTTGAGCGCCTGCTCCTCGGCGACCTCGCGTTCCTTCTCAGCCGCGATGACGGCACGCTTCTTCTCCACGAGGGATTCCGCCTCGGCCTGTGCCACGTTGGCCTTGCCGCGCTCCTGGGCGGTGATGGCGTCCTGCTTGGCACGCTCGGCGTTCGCCTTGGCGACCACCTGCTCCTGCTCGGCCTCCTTGCGCTTGGCGATCAGCTCGTCGGTTTTCTCGTCGAAGTCGATGTCGTTGATCACCAGCTGGACGAGTTCGACGTTGTAGCGATCAAAGGTGCTCGGCTCGGCGATGAAGGGCTTCCCGTCCTCGCGCAGCCGCACTTTCACTAGGCGCTCGATGAAGCTGTTGCCGTCCTCGTCCTTGCGCCAGCGCTCCTCGTACTCGGTGGCGTAAATGCCGTTCTTGATCTGCTCGTTCACGAGGTTGATGAAGTCCGAGCGGCGGGTGGAGTAGACTTCCTCGGCCCCGAAGTGGGTGGCCGACTGCTTGAGGCTGGCGGCGACGACCTGGCGCACCAGGTCGCTCTGCACCGCTTCGAATGAGCGGAAATCCTGGTGGATGTTCAGGATGTCCTGCTCGGTCATGGGCAAGCGGAACTTGATCTGGCCCGAAACGAAGGCGGTCGAGGCGTCATTGAAGCGCACGGGGATGCGCTCGTCCTCGGCGTTGAAGTCGTAGACGTCGGAGATCCGGTACTCGTGGATGTCGGCGAACATCTTCAGGTAGACGCCCGGCTGCGTGCGTACAGACATCTGGCCGCTGCCCGCCGCCTGCTTGACCTGGACATAGCCCGCGTTGTTGGTTTGGAACAGCTGGGAGGCCAGGAGGCCGACGACCAGCGTCAGGAAGACGCCGACCGCGATGGATACTTTGCGAACTAAATTCTTGCCTTGTGAAATCGTTGTCATGTGAACCTCTATGGAATGAATGTTTTCTTTATAGAAAGCTTTCTTGCTAACTTTCTTTCTGTGCTGCGACGATGCTCTGCATCAGCTTGCGCAGGGAGAGCCGGACCTGATCGTCCCGGATCGAGCCGTAGAGCTGCATCGCGACCAACGCCTCGCGGGGCGCGCCGGGAGCGTCGGTCGCCTCGTCCAGTCCATCGAAGAACCAGCCGATCTGCACGCCCATGACCAGCGCGAACCGGTGCAACCGCGAGGCACTTATCCGGTTCTTGCCGCTTTCGTATTTCTGCACTTGTTGAAAAGTAATATCTACCTCACTGGCAAGCTTCTGCTGGCTTATCCCAAGCGCGATGCGGCGTAATTTAAGCCTATTTCCAACATATACATCAACAAGATCAGCACTTCCTTTTTTATTTGTCATATATCATCAATTATTTATTTGCCATAGTTGATTGTTTATTACTTGTTTATATCGGGAAGTGCAACTATAAAATGATTAACTTAAATAACTTCATTGTACCGCTGAGCCCGTGGGGGCGGCCCGGTCTCCAAAACCGGCGCCTGCGAATTCGACTTTCGCCAGCGGTGCCAAGACACGGGGCCGGACGGGTGACTGAAGATGACGACATCGACCTGACGTTCGCCATGCACCTGCACGGGTGCGGCTACCTGGATGCTCGCCCGATCGGGAACGGCACCTATGCCTGCATCTATCCGCTGCTCTTTACTCACGCGATCATCGTGGGTCAGATCGGTGACTACTACGGCTTTGAAGATCGCTGGTGCTATCACGGCTACGATGCCGCAAAGGCCGCGCTCGATTCCTGGAACGGGGTAGGGGAGCCGCAGGGGTGGCACCGCCACCCCCGTACTGGCCGCCGACGTCCACAAGGAGATGCGGCGCTAGAGCATGTCAACCGATGACGCGTCCCAGGAAAGGGACCATCGGCGCGGCGGGCTTAACGATGGACGTCCGCGTACGGCCCTAAAAACCGGATACCGTTGAAGTGAATGAGGTGGGTCGGCGCGTCGGCCACCCAAACCTCGGTCTCCCAGGCGATCTCGGCGAGATACCGCGCCATGGTGGCCCGGGTCGGGAACGCCGTCACATAGACGAGGCCAGCGGAAGATCCCGAGAAGAGCCGGACAAGCTCTTCATGCCGCTTCGCGTCGACCGGCCCGTGGCTGGTGACAGACTCGACAAGGAGGAGCCAGTTGCGCTCGGTATAGTGAATGACCACGTCCGGCATCTTGCCGTGGTTATCGACGGTCACGCCCAGCATCGCGAGGCCGTCGCGATCGAAATAGCCCATCTTGTCGCCGGTATCGCCGGCATAGATCAGGACGCCGTCCGGAGCGAAGCGGGGTGCGAACTCCTCGATGATGGCGCGGATCAGCTCGCTGTGTTCGCCGGGGCTAAGCTGGATCGTTTGGTTGGTCGCGACACGCACGGGAACCCTCTGCATATCGCGCTCGCGCGCGTAGCGGTCCGCAAGGGTTTCCCAAAGCCCGAGGTACTTTGCAAGCTCGGTATCCCATTCCGGAGTGCCGTAGGTGCGCAGGAGGGCCAGCGCCTCGGGTGAAACCTGATAGACGGCGTAGGGGCTGTTCACCGCCCGATTAGGATCGTCGGGATTGTAGAGGGCAATGCCGGCCTGCACGAACTGATGCATGGTCCGGCGCCGGAACGTCTCACGAGTGTTTGGCGCATATGCCTTGCCATAGTGCTCCTTGGTCCAGTCCATGATGGGCGTGATACCCATCAAGGGCGCCCGTGCGTCGCTCCAAGGGCGATCCGGGACCAGATCCAGCAGTGCCAAAAGGGTGTAGGCTGAACGATCGTTGCGCTGCGCACGCGGCAGACCGAGATCCGCCAGGATCTGGCGGGCCGTCTCAACATGGGTGGTGGTCACGCGAACTCACTTACTTTCAGGTCGATGTTCGTCTGGGTGAGGTTGTCGGTCGAGCGTGCCCATACCCCGAGAGCAACCAGGATCTCCCGGCTGGGATAGGGCAGCGAGCGCAGATCCGTAGCGTTGACCTGGGTGTGGCCATTGAAGCGCCGGAAATACTGATCGACCATGGTGGTGTTGAGGTAGACGGCAAGCCCGCGCGCGATGTCCTCGCCAAGCGGCTTCTTGCCTTCATGGAAGACGTTGAGGTGGTTCTCGAAGCCGATCGCAGTGGTATTGAAGGCGGCCGGGTCGATGACATAGGCGACGAGGCGACGGCGTTCCTCCTTCGACGTGAAACGGCGCACGATGGCATAGAAACCGCTCGGGAAGAGCCATTTCTTGGTGGAGGGGGTGTTGCGGATAGCGTTGGGCTTCTTGAACCCGGGCTTCGGCCATTCAAGGGAGTGACCGGCAAAATGGCCTGGGTAGAGGAGTGGCACCGTGCCAGGCTCGGGATCGGCGCGGAGGTCGTCTTTCATGCGGAAGTCAACGACCGGTCCTGTCGAGACCGCAAGTCCGAGGGCGCTCAGTTGGTGAGTGAAGGCGGTCGTCTGAAGGAGGTCACCCTCCTCACCGGTAGGGATATGAATGAACTGGTCGGCATCGTCGGGGAAGACGATCTCGGCGAACGGCAGGCTCTTCTCGTGGTAATCGGTGAAGCTGTCGTCCTCGGACGTCGAGATGGTTACCGGCCCCTGAGATGCTCCGCGCTCAAGGCGGATAATGACATTTTCCTGTAGGACGCCGTCGTCCTTGAATGCTTTGTTCCGCGCCTCGAACAGGTGGATGTGGCGAATGGCGGCGCGGGACATGATGAAGCGACGGAAAGGCTGGTAGTAAGGCCCATTGCAGAAGCTGCGCGGGATGATTGCGACGATCTCGCCGCCGGGTTCGAGCAACTCGAGGGCGAGGCCGACGAAACCTGAATAAAGGTTCACGGTCTCAAGCCCGGCGGTGCGCAGGAACTGACGATGGGCCGAAGCCGTATTGATCTTCTTGTACGGGGGATTCAGGATGGCATGCGTATACCGGGGGCCTTTGTCGAGGCTGATCATCGAGGCAGCCTGCTCGATGAAGTCACCTGGAAAGATCGTGACCTCGACATCCGGACCAACAGCGGCCGGACCGAGATTGGCCCGGAGTTCTTTCAAGATGGCTGCATCCACCTCGTAGGCGTGGACCGACAGCGTTCCCCTTTCCTCTTGCTCGCGCCAGCGTTTCACGAAAGCCGCGGTGAGGGCGCCGAGACCGGCCCCAGCGTCAAGTAGCCGGACGGCCTGAGATGGACGCGTAAAGAGCCCGGCCATGAACTTGGCAACCGGCTTTGGGGTCATAAACTGCCCAAGGTGCGACTGCGACTGCCGGACAACCGGTTCGGGCGCTGAAGGCGCTACGGGAGCCTGGAGCGGGGCTGAGGAAACTACTTCGGTCATACATTCCCAGGATTTCTTGTTATACGGGCGGGGCAATTTATGCAGACCTGTGGGGAGAATGAAAGCGATATAGCTGGGGGAAACGGCCATATCGAGTTGCTCGTATAAACGGTGATATCCACTCCCCTTGCGACCTTGGTTTGTGGACCCGGAATGTAGCATCATCCTTGCAACCCGGATGGGTAGAATGAGCGAGCGTCGAAGATCTAATCGCTGCTTTCTTCCTTTTTCATCCACCGCTCGATAGCGGCGAGGAACACGACGTTCTGGCGCATCTTAGTAAGCGCCACCACCGCCTTCACCTCATCATGGGCTTCGTGGTGGATCTGCACCGGCCGTTTCTTGCCACCCGTCGCGTGTGGCCATGTCATCGCCTCACCGGCCCGCACCGCTGCGGCAAGGTCGCGGACCGCCACCTCTATCGCCTCACGATAGGTCAACCCTGCGCGTTCGGCCTGCTGGTGGAAGGCATCCCACGTTTCGGCCGCTATTCCTGAGACAGACGTGCCGATAACCGGCCAGCGGGCTTGAGGCGACATCGGGTCCTGAAGTTCTATTGCCTCCATCGTTATCGCCCTAGCCGAACTGTGGCGCAACTGTGACGCCTTGTTGCTGTTTTGTTCCATAACCTTTCCGCCCGGGTAATCTGCACCCACAACGGGACATTGTTGCCAGCGGAAGGCGAATGATAGGGTGTGGCGGTAAATCGTACTGGCAGAGTGTGTAGTTGTTGATAGAGACAACTTTTTATTTCTCGCCATGCCAGTAATTTTGCATAGACACCAGGGCGTTGCCGATGCCTCCGCTGCCGTTAACCGTTGCCATACAAATCGCGCTGGCTCACGCCCCGCAAGTTGCGCCGGAAACCGTTCTTGCGTTTGCCTACGCGGAAAGCGCGCTCGACCCGCTGGCCATCCACAGCAATACCGAGCGCCGCAGCTACGCGCCCGCGACTGCAACGGAAGCGGCGGCACTGGCCCGCTCGCTGCTGGCCAAAGGCCATTCGCTCGATCTCGGCCTGATGCAGATCAACTCGGCCAACCTGATCCGAACCGGCCTGACCGTGGAGTCCGCCTTCGATCCCGCCGAATCGGTAAGGGCAGGGGGGATGATCCTAGTCGAGGCCTATCAGCGCTGCGACAGCCAGCTCGACCGCCTGCGCTGCATGGCCAGCCGCTACAACACCGGCCATCCGGCGCGCGGCATCCGCAACGGATACGCGGCCCGCGTCTGGAACGCCGCCGACCAGGTCGTGCCCGCGATCCGGCAGGCCGCTCCACCCGCCCCTTTACCGCCGTCTCAACCGCCGCCTCCCAATCCCTGCGGCCCGCCGCCGCCGTCATGGGACGGATGGGCCGTGGCGGCCTACCAGCAGTGTCTTCGCCGCGCCTCTTCCTCTCAGGAGCCACCGAAATGATCGCCACGCAGCGCCTCGCCACCGCCGCCGCCGTTCTCGCCACCGTCATCCTGCTGATGCCCGAGCTCGCGCACGCCCAGGCGGGTGGAGGAGGGCAGGCGCAGAGCCTGCTGAACTGGGTCGTCACCACGATCGGCCGCCCGATGCTCAACGCCGGCATCCTGCTGGTAGCTTTCTTTCTTTTGTGCGCCCGCGTCTCGCTCGGCATCGTCGGGCTGGTCGCCGCCGGCGGGCTCGTCTTCGCCAACTATGCGCAGATCGCCGGGTTCTTCGGGTTCTGAGCCATGGATCTGAACGACGAGCGCATGATCCGGGAGGATACGCTGCATGTCGGCGCGACCCGTCCCGTGCGCTTCCTCGGCCTGCCCATGCCGCTTGCCGTCGCGCTGGTCGGGCTCGCTTACGTGATCCAGACCAACGTGACCGGCTGGCAGGGCGTGCTCTGGGCCGTTTCCGTCGTCGGCCCGTGCTGGGGCATCGCCTATCTCGCCGTGGCGCACGATCCGTACGGCATCAATGTCGGACTGGCCTGGCTGCGCACGAGCCTGCTGTCGCTGGACCGGGGGCGCTGGGGCGGGCCGAGTTGCAGCCCGCTGCCCGCACGCCTGCGGCAGGGGAGGAGACGCCATGGCCCTTGAGCGGCTGCGCGAGCAGTTCATCCTGACCGACAAGCCCGCCGACGAGTACCTGCCGTGGCACGGGCACATCGCCGACGAGATCGTGCTGCTCGAGGACGGTACCCATGTCGCGATGCTGCGGCTCGACGGCAAGGCACTGACCCTGCTCGACGAGGCGGCACGCTACGCCGAGCGGCGCCGCCGGCACGCGGCGATCCGGGCGCTCGCCGATACCAACGTCACGATCTATGAGCACCACGTCGCGCACGATCGCGTCGATCCGTTCCGCCTCGGCCAGTTCCGCTCCTCCTATGCCCGCCAGCTGGCCGGGGATTATCACCGGGGTCTGGATGACGGGCTGATGGCGCGTGACTGGTTCCTCACCGTCCTGATCCATCCCCGTCCGCTGGAAGGGCTGCTCAACCGGCTGCGCGGCGGCGAGGCGGAGCGCGACGAGCTACTGGTGCGTCAGGCCGAGGAGAAGGCGGCCGCGCTGATCGCCATGTTGCGCGACTACCGCCCCGCGCGCCTCGGCATGCGGCTCCAGGACGGCGTACCCTACAGCGAGATCGGCGAGGCGATGCGCCTCGTGCTCTATGGCCGCTGGCAGCCGGTGCCGGTGCCGCACGGCTCCCTGGCGAGCGTGATCTACACCGACCGCGTGATCTGCGGCATGCGCGGCTTCGAGGTGCTTCAGCCGGGCGGCTCGACCTTCGGCCTGCTGTTCGGGTTCCGCGACTATCCCGAGATGGTCCGCCCGCACGTCCTGGACGGCATTCTCGCCTCGTCGCACCGCATCGTGATGACCAACTCGTTCCGCTACCGCAGCGCCGCCGCGGCGACGGACCGCATGGCCCTGCAGCAGCGCCGCATGATGAACGCCGGCGACCGGGCGCACTCGCTGCGCGAAGGCCTGGACGAGGCGATGGACGACGTGCAGTCCGGCCGCGCCATCGTCGGCGACCATCACTGGAGCTTGGCCGTGCATGCCGACAGCATGGCAGCGCTCGACAAGGCGGCAGGCGAGATCAAGAGCCTGCTCGCCAACACCAGCAACCTTGCCGCCTCGCCCGAGGCGCTGGGCTGCTTTCCCGCCTACTGGGCGCAGGTGCCTGGCGCGCCGTCCCTGCTGCGGGCGCGGCACGGCACGGTGAAGGCGATGAATTTCTGCTCGTTCTCCTCGCTGTGCGGCTTCCCGCGCGGCGGGGGCGCGGTGCATTGGGACCATCCCGTCCTGCGCCTGGTCACGTCGGGCAACACGGCGCACGACTACGATCCGCACGTCCGGCGCGTCGGCCATACCGTGCTGATCGGCCCGACCGGCTACGGCAAGTCCACCTTCATCGGCCTTTTCGACACGCTGCTGGAACAGGCGCTGGCGCACAAAGGCGGCATCTCCGTCATCCTCGACAAGGATGGCTCCAACGAGCTGAGCGTTCTGGCGCGCCACGGCTATTACGTCCGCATCCGGCGCGGCCAGAACAGCGGCATGGCCCCGCTGAAGGCGCTCGGCGACACGGACGATGCCCGCTCCTGGCTGGCCGAGTTCGTCAAAGGCCTCATCATGGCCGACGGCAAGGGCGAGCCGCCGCCCGACCAGCTGGAGCGCATCGATACCGGCATCGCTTTCCTGCTGCGCCGTCCGCCCGGCCTCCGCTGGCTCGGCGGCCTGCGCATGTTCCTCGATCACGGCAAGGACTCGACCGGTGCACGGCTGGAGCGCTGGTGCCGGGGCGGCGCACTCGGCTGGGCGTTCGACGGGCCGGAGGATGCCATCCGGCTCGAAGCGGGCGTGGTGGGCATCGACAATACCGAGATCCTGCCCGACGACATGGCGACGGTGCGCGCGCCGGCGGCGGCGTACCAGCTCTACCGCATCCGGGAAAAGATCGGGCGCGGCGTGCGCGGCGCGGTCTATGTGGACGAAGGGGCGAGCTATCTGCCCGACGAGCGCTTCGCGGCGGGGTTCGACGCCTTCTCCCGCGAGCTGCGCAAGGGCAACGGCCTGCTGTGGTTCGCGGTCCATCATCCGCAGGATCTGTCGAACCATCCGGTCGGCAAGGCGCTGCTCGCCAACTGCCCGACCAAGCTGCTCTTTCCCAACCCTTACGCCGACGAGGCGGTCTATCGCGACGTGCTCCACTGCACGCCCGGCGAGATCGAGGCGGTGGTGCAGAGCATGCTGAAGGCCGGGGACGGCACCTTCATGGTGAAGCGTCCGGACGGCAGCTTCATCGCCCGCGCGCCGCTGCAGCGGCATCCCGAGCACATCGCCGTTCTCTCGTCCGACCCGAACCGCTCCGCGCTGTGGCACCGCATCGCGAAGGAACTGGGCACGACCGACCCGGAGCTGATCTGGGCCGAATACCGCAACCGCTACAAGGAGGCCCGAGCATGAAAAAGCTGCTGATGACCGGCGTGACGCTGCTGGCGCTGAGCGCCCCCGCCCATGCCTTCGAGGTCGTCTACGATCCGGTGCAGGACGTGCAGGGCCTGCAGGAACTGGCCCAGTGGGTGGAGCAGCTCGCCGCGATGCAGCGCCAGTACGAGCAGCTCGTCGCCACCTATAACGCACTCGCCCATATCACCGACCTTTCCAGCGCCGCCTATGCGCTGGGCGGCGTCACGCGCAACTACCTGCCGGAAGCGAACGCCATTCCCGACCTGATGTCGGACGTGGCGAACCTGTGGGGCAGGGCAGGGTACTTCAATTCCTACGACACCTATTACGCCTCGACCGTCCTCGACAGGTGGGGCAAGGAAATGGAGCGCCGCAAGGGCGTCACCAGCAACGCCAAGGCCATGGCGGCCGCGGGCGCGCTCGAGGCGCAGGACCATCTGGCCAATCTCGCCATCCTTCAGGCCCGGCTGGAGTCGGCCAGGGACGTCACCGAAGTCGCTGCCGTCAACGGCCTGATCGCGATCGAGCAACAGAACCTCGATAGTCACCGCGCCCAGATCGAGAACGTCCGGCTGCTGCTCGCCTCCGATGACCGGGTTGCGCAGCAACGGGCGGAGCAGATGCAGCGGGAGAGCGCGGACATGCTGCTGGCCCGCACTGCCCCGATCACGGACGACCTGCGGTGACCGCGCTCCATGCCCTGCTTCTGGCGGCCCAGCTCGGCGGCGCGGCGGTGCCCGTCGCCGAGTACGATATTCCCTGGTTCCAGGCCAATCCCGCCGCGCTGCGCGAGATGCTTACGCGCTGCCACGCGGATCATCGCCTGGCCCAGACGCCGGAATGCCAGAACGCGGAGGCCGCGGCGACGCGGCGGCTCGGCCAGCCGCTCCCGCCCGTCGCCAAGCCCGCCAAACCCCCGCCCGCGAAGGGGAAAGACCGTGCCGCTTGAAAGCGTCTTCGCCAGCGCCGCCGAGGCCTTCGACAATTCGCTGCTGGAGGGCATGGACGCCGCCATCAGCGCCGGGCTCGACTGGGCCATGCCGCAGCTGCGCGTGGCGCTGATGCTCTATGTCGCGGGCACCGGCATCCTGATGATGTATCACAAGACCGATGGCTGGAGCTTCGCCTCCGCCGCGCTGAAAGCCATGGCGATCGGCGCGCTGATCCAGTCGACGAACTACAACTACTATGTCCGCGACCTGTTCTTCACCGACCTGCCCAACCAGATCGCCTTCTCGCTGAACGGTCCGCGCATCACGGTCAACTCGGCCCAGCAGTTCGACGTGATGTGGTCGGCCGTCATGCATTTCTGCGCCTTCATCCTCGGCCAGGCGACGGGCTGGTCGCACATCATGGACCGCGCCCTCGTCTGGCTGTTCGCCCTGCTGATCCTGCTGGCGCTCTGGGTCTGCTTCATCATCTGGTACATCAGCCGGGTCTTCATGGCGCTCGTGATCTGCATGGGCGCGTTCCTGGTCATCCTCTACCTGTTCCGCCACACGCGCGGCTATGTCGAGCAGTGGATCGGCAAGCTGGTCGGCCTGACCATGCTCCAGCTCACCGCCTCGATCCTGTTGCGCATCATCCTGATCGTGATGAATGCCCGTCTGCGCGCCATGCAGAACGATCCCGGCATCGGCGTGGACGAGATGCTGAACAACATGGCCGGGCTGACCGGCGTGTTCTGGATGGGCGCGCTGCTCATGGTCGCGCTGCCCTCCGCCATCTCCATCGGCTCCGGCGTGGGTGCCGGGGCCGCCGTCACCGCCGGGATGCTCGGCGGGATCGGCGCCGGTGCCGCCGGCATGGCCACCGCCACCGTCTCACGCGCTGCCCGCCTCGGCGCGGCGCTCGGCCGCTACACCGGGAGGGCCTGACCCATGCGCTGCATGTCCCGCTTCATCCTGCATCTCCTGCTCTTCCTCCTCGTCGTGGCGCTGCTCGCGGCGTGCTCCTCGACGCAGGACGCACCAGCCTGTCGCGGCGAGCCGTTCGCCATCAACGTGCCCACCCAGCAGACGGCGGGGAAACCATGAACGAGATGTCGAGCCGGGCCGAGGATCTGATCGGCGACGTCGTCCTGCCCGCTGCCGAGCTGCAGCGCCTCTATGAGGAGCGCCGGGCGGAAGCCGCCCGCATCACGCGGCGCGAGCGGATCAGGCGCTGGACCGGAGCCGCGACCAACCTGGTGCTGCTCGCGGTCTGCGGCGCACAGGCCACCGCGATCGCCGTCATGCTGCCGCTGGAAAAGCCGGTGCCCGTCATCGTCTACCAGCGTAGCGACGGCACGGTGGTCAACACGCTGGAATGGGCCAGCCTGCCTCGGGAAGTGCAGGAGGATACGACCGTCAACGTGGTCTGGAACTACGTCCAGCAGCGGGAAAGCTGGTCGGAGGGCAATGCCGGATGGGCGTGGACCGTGGTGTCCGCCATGTCCTCTCCCGCTGTGCGCGAGCAGTTCCAGGCCTGGTTCCGCAGGGAAAACCCGGATAGTCCCGCACGCATCTACCGCAACGGCACGACGGTGGAAGCCCGCTACGTCAACTGGGCGGCGGTCTGCCCGCCGGAGGGCTGCGACGGTCCGCCGCCCGCCTACCGGTTCTGGTTCGACCGCGTCGAGGCACCTCCCGGCGGCCCGGCGAAGCCGCCGGTGCGTTACGCCGTAACGGTCCGCATCCTGCGCAATGTGCCCTTGCCCAAGGATCGGATGTGGCAGCGCTGGACCTTCAACGCGCCGCTGATCCAGGTGGTCGAGTATCCCGGAGCGCAGCGGGAAGGGGTCTCACGATGAAACGACTGGCCTTTCTCGCTTTCTTTCTAGCTACCACCGCACAGGCCGCCGAGCTGCCCGCTCCCTGCGGACCCGACCCGAGGGAGCGCTGCATCGCCTACAAGGCGGGCCAGATCGTGCGTGTCTATCTCGCGCCCGGCGCCACGGTGACGATCGAACTGCCGCCGACCGAGACGGTGTTCTTCGTCGGCGCCAGCGACAACGGCATCATCTCGGGCACCGGAGCGACGGAGCGCGCCGCGGCGGGGCAGGACGCGACCAGCGATCCGAACCTGATGACCGCCGTGCCGGGCGGTGCCGACAATCCAACGCAGTTCCTCACCATCAAGGCGCTGCGCCATCTGGAGCCGCAGCCCTTCCTGGTGATCGGCCGCTGGAGCAATCCGGTCACCGGCAAGCAGGAGTTCCGGCGCCATGTCTTCGAGATCCTGACCCGCCCCGGCGACCTGACGCAGGACACCCCGGATACGATGTTCTCGGTGCGCTTCACCGACCCGGAAACGGAGCAGCTGGTGCGCAACGCCAAATGGCGGGCCGAGAAGGAAAAGCGCGATGCGCAGCGCGCCGCCGACCGGCTGCAGACGATCTCGCTCTCCTCGATCCGCCGCAACACCGCGTATGACGGGCAGGCTACCGAAGCCGACCGCGCTGCGCTTGCTCCCTCTGAGATGTGGGATGACGGCCAGCGCACCTATCTGCGCTATCCCGGCAACCGGCGTGTCCCGCATGCCTTCCAGGTTCTGCCCGACGGCAAGGAGGGCGTCATCGGCCAGCAGACCGTGCCCGATCCCGAACTGCGGGGGAACATGCTGATCCTGCAGGGCGTGGTGCCGATGATGCGCCTGCGCGACGGCGACGCCGTGCTGTGCATCGCCAACCGCGCCTATGACCCGGTCGGGCGCAATCCCGGCACCGGCACGGTCGATCCGGGCGTGTCGCGCCTATCGCGGAGGAACGACTGATGTTCGGCCGCACCGCGCCGCCCGCCTCTGCCGTCGATGGCGAGGTTTCGCCGGTTTCCGGGCGGCGGCCGATGTCGCGCTGGCGCAAGCTGGGCTTCACCCTGCTGGCCGGGGTGTCGCTGGTCGGCATCGGCTGGCTCACGGCGCAATCCCCCGACACCAGGGACCGCGGCGACGAACGCGCCCCGACCGCCGACAAGGTGGGCGAGATCGGCGGACCCTTCGTGCCGATACCGCGCGAGGTTCCGGCTCCGCCACCGACGCCGGTCGCGCTTCCACCGCCCGGCGTGCCGGTACCGACCGGCCGGAACTTCACGCTGCCGAGCGTTACGCCGTCACGGCCCGTCTATATCTCGCAGTTCCAGGCGCAGGCAGACGGCGCAGCCGCGCGGGCAACGGAGGCAGGGCAGGGCGGTGGCACCGCTACCGCCGCCCCGGCCGCCGGCGATCCGCTCGGCGCGCGGCTGGCCGCCGGGGAGGATCAGGAAACCGCCGTGGCGACGATGCTGCCGGACCGCAACCTGTTCATGACCATGGGCACACCGATGCCCTGCATCACCGAACAGCCGATCCGCACCGACGTGCCCGGGCCGTTCCGCTGCAAGGTGCCGACCCCGGTCTACAGCACGTCGGGCACGGTGCCGCTGCTCGACCCGGGCACCTGGATCGTCGGCCAGGTCAGGGAACCGCTGGGGCGCGGCATGAAGCGCGCCTTCGCCGTGGTCACCCGGCTGGAAACCCCGCAGGGCTGTTTGGTGAAATTGCGCGCACCCATCGGCGACCAGCTCGGCACGGCGGGCATCGACGGCGAAGTGGACACGCACTTCTTCGAGCGCTTCCGGGGCATCGCCATGATCGCGCTGCTCGATGCGGCGGGCCAGGCGGCTGCCATCGCAGCCTCCCGCGCGATCGGCGGCGATAACGGCATCAGCTTCAACCAGTTTCAAAGCGGCGGGCAGCGGCTCGGGCAGGGCACGTTCCAGAGCGATATCGACATCCCGCCCACGCTCTACACCCCGCAGGCCAGGAACCTCCTCGTCATGGCGATGAGTGATATTGATTTCCGGCCTTGCTTTAAGCTTCGGACGGTTCAATGAAATAATAATAGCCCATGACACCTAACGAATATTTACAGACGCAAGGAGGCTTGTAAGATGAAGTTCAGTAAACGCAACTACTCGTTTTATGAAATCGATAAACAATCCCGAAATATCCGCAGACGATTTAAGGAGATTACTTTCTTACGATCCTGAAGCTGGACATCTGACATGGAAGGTTAGGCGCAGTCAGAGAGTTCTTGCTGGGCATCGAGCAGGTTGGGTTCAGGAGAATCCTCGCCGTTGCAGGATGATAAAGATTGATAATCGAAACCTTCAGGAACACCGCGTTATATGGGCTCTGGTTCACGGCGCATGGCCTGAAAAGGTCATCGACCACCGTGATGGTGACGCCACCAATAATCGATTCTCCAACCTTAGAGAATGCGAGCAGTGGCAGAATTCCGTCAACGCGAAAATGCGCCGAGACAATACTTCAGGGTTCAAAGGCGTTTCCTATCACAAGAGAACCCGACGGTATACCGCCGCGATCCAGCAAAAAGGAAAGCTACACTACCTTGGCCTGTTCAGCACAGCAGAAGAGGCCAGTGCAGCATATCAGAAAGCCGCAACCGAACTGCACGGGGACTTCGCACGTCCCCATTAAGAGGGGACTATTCCATGACCCGCCAGCACGAAGCGATCCCGCTGCTCAGCCACGCGCTGGAGCCGTTCCAGCAATGGTGGAGCGATCCCAGCGTCGAAGATATCATGTGCCAGAAGCCGAACGAGGTCTGGGTCCGACGCGGCGCGGAGACGACCCGCCACGAGGTGCCGCTCGATTTCGTCGACATGGAAGGCATCGCCATCCTGGCCGCGTCGCTCAAGCGCCAGAATGTCGGCCGGGCCAAGCCGCTGCTGTCGTGCGACCTGCCCGGCGGAACCCGGTTGCAGGCCGTGCTGCCGCCCTGCGTCAATGACGGCACGGTGGCGCTGGCGATCCGGCGCGCGAAGAAGGCGGTGCCGACGCTGGCCGAGCTGGGCCAGGGCGGATTGTTCGCCGAGGTGGAGCCGCTCGGCGGCATGTCGGCGGCGGACCGCCAGCTGATCCAGCTCTATGCCGAGGCCCGTGACGCGAAAGACGCCCAGGAGCGTGAACAGCGCTGGATCGCGTTCCTGCGCGCGGCGATCCGGGCGCGCAAGACCATCGTGAACTGCGGCGAGGTCGGCAGCGGCAAAACCTATGCGGCACTCGGCCTGATCGGCGAAATTCCGCTCGAGGACCGCATCGTCATCATCGGCGATGCCGACGAGACCAGCAGCCTGCCGCACCCGAACCGCGTCGATCTGTTCTTCAGCAAGGGCGAGCAGGGCGAAGCGGGCGTGACGGCGAACGACCTGGTCGAGGCGTCGCTGCGGCTGGCCATGCGCTGGCTGATCCTGCAGGAGCTGCGCGGCTCGGAGGCGTTCAGCTTCATCCGGGCCCGCCGCTCCGGCCATCCCTCGCTCACCACCTGCCATGCCGAGAACCCCAAGGCGGTCTTCCCGACGCTGGCCCTGATGGTAAAGCAAAGCCCGGCTGCAAGAGACGTCGATCTGGCGACGATCGAGCAGTCGCTGCATGGGCTGATCGATTGTATCTGTCACTTCCATCGCCCGGACGGGAAATTCCGCATCTCCGACATCTGGTTCCGGCTGGCGGAGGAGGGGAGATGAGTCGCGCTGCGTTGCTGCTGGTGCCGCCCATCCTGCTCGCCTTCTGGAGCGTGGTGGCCTCCTTCGTCACGCTCTGGGGCCTTGGCACACTGGAAGCGGTGGGCTGGCCCAGCTGGCACTGGTGGGGCTATCTCAGCGCCACCATGCCGGATGCTCATACACAGAGATTGGTGAACCAGTGGCTGCTGATCGGGGCAGGGGTCGGCAGCGCGGCCGCCGGCATGCTGGGCTACCGCATCGTCAGCGACGGCCGGTCGCTGCTCGGCTTCGCGGATCGCCCCCTGCATGGCCGCTCGAAGTTCGCCACGCGGCGGGAAGGGCAGGGGGCCGGGCTCGTCTATTCCCGCGCGCCGCGGCCCGATGCTCTCCTGCTGGGCCGGACCAAGGGGCTGTTCGGCTGGTTTGCCCGCTATGTCTGCCTGCCCGGCGTCGAGCACGTCATGCTGTTCGCCAAGACAGGCGCGGGCAAGGGCGTCGCCTATGTCATCACCAACTGCTTCAACTATGCCGACAGCCTGGTCGTGCTCGACATCAAGGGGGAGAACCACCGGACCACGGCGGCCCACCGGCGCAAGCGGCTGAAGCAGGAGGTCTACCTGTTCGCGCCGCTCGCCGAGGATGGGCGGACCCACTGCTGGAACCCACTGGGCGACATCAGCACGGCCCAGCCCGATTACATTTCCAAGCTCCAGCGCCGGGCCTTCAACATCTTCCCCGAGGTCGAGGGCAAGGACCGCTTCTGGCAGGACGGCGCGCGCTCGGCCTTTCTCGGCATCTCGGTGCTGGTCGCGGAATCGCCCGAACTGGCGCTCAACCCGGCGACGGTGTTCCGCTTCTTCACCCGGGGCGACGGTGCGGCCGAGCTGGCGCGGCGCATCGAGGCGCGGCGGGCGGCGGGCAGCCCGCACAGCCAGACCTGCGTGGATCTGATCAGCGATTACCTGAACGGCACCGACGAGGTGGTCAAAGGCATCCGCAAGCACGTCACCGCGACGATGGGGCTATGGTTCAACCCGAAGATCGCCGCCGCCACGGCGAAAAGCGACTTCTCCCTGCGCGAGCTGCGGCGCCGGAAGATGACGGTCTATGTCGGGGTGATGCCGTCCGACCTGGAGCAGCTCGGCGTGCTGCTGCGCCTGTTCTTCCTGCAGCTGTTCGAGGCCAATACCGACGTCATGCCGGATCAAGACCGCACGATCCGGCACCGCTGCCACGTCCTGCTGGACGAATTCACCAGCGTTCCCGTCATGCGCGCCATCGCCAAGGCGACCGGCTTCGCGCGCGGCTTCTGGATGCATTTCAGCTTCGTCGTGCAGAGCAAGAACCAGGTGCGCGAGGAGTACAAGGGGCAGGGCGAGGCCTCGCTGCTGGAGAATGTCGGCGCGGAGATCGTGTTCGGCACCGACGATCCGACGCTGTGCCGGGAGGCCTCGGAGCGGGCAGGGTACGACACGGTGGACAACGTCAGCCGCACCACGCCGCGCTTCTTCTCATTCTTCCGGGCCAAGGAGCAGAACGAGAGCACCAGCCAGACCCGCCGGGCGCTGCTGCTGCCGCAGGAGGTCGCCCGCCTACCGGTAGACGAGGAGATCGTGTTCCGCGCCACGGTGCCGCCGTTCCTGCTGAAGCGGCTGCGCTGGTACGAGGACCGCCACTTCAAGCGGCTGATCGGTCGGCCTCCGGAGCTGCCGCGCGTGACCTACCAGCTGGCGCGCGATGACGGTTTAATTCGGTTGCCGGGATCGTAAGAACTGACGACCGATGTTTGAACGGCTAACATGACATCTTGGGATAAGAGGAAAGAGGCGTCATGTTACCGGTTAAGAAATTTGGTGAAATAGAAATTGACCCGGAAGTTCTTGAACTAGCGATACGTACATTAGGCAGCATAGCCATGAAAGAACGAGAAGTGGCCACCACGCAGCTCAAATCCGTACTATGGTTCGATGAATGGCTAGGTAAACGGCCCGACTTCACTCCTTCTAAGGTAGACGTACGGGACTCTCTTAGCCGTGTTTACAATTTGATAGAAAAACTACATGACGCCATCGGAGATCTACCTATGGAAGCTCTCGCGCTTTGCGCCATGAGCGATGATGAAAGAAGATTAGTCGGCAGGGAGTATAATCAGGCATATGCGGTCATCAGCCAGAGTCTCACTGAAGACGGTGGCGAGTTAGATCGAAAAGATCAATTGATAAGACAGTTGCTTGATTATCAGCAAAGAATAGCAAAAGCGCGATCTGCCAAAGTATTGTTCAGCAGAGGCGCACCGAAAGATGAGCGTCGCTGGGGTATTATTGGAGATTGCATGAATGTGTTTATCGCGTTTCGCTTCAGAAACGATGATCACCGCCGCATCTGGACCAAACAGGAGATCGACGATTTTTACGAACTTTCTCGTCTTATGTGTGAACACGCTACCGGCACTCCGTCCGACCTGAAGCGGATCATCAGTCAGTTATTGAAGAACCTTCGACGCGATGCGCGAAACTGCACATAAACCGCCAAAAAATACTGGATTTGTGTGACTGCCCTCGATCAGAGCCGGTCGGCAGAATGCCTCATCATCCATTCAATGAGGTATTTCATGACCAACCTTCGGCGAGCAAAAACAGGCGAACACGGCAACATCCGGAAGCCGCACTCCCTCGATTTTCATCTCAACCCAAACGGGGAGATCAAGGCATCCGCAACCGGCGTGATCGGTATCTGCGGTCTAGTGCTGCTGGTACTCGCGGTCACGGCATTGCTGGCGGCCTAACGTAGCAGCTACCTGTCGATGGTTGGGCCACGCAAGGGCTGCGGCACCGACCTCGGCAGGGTCCGCTGCGGCACGTCCTGCTTTTGCCGGTCGAAGACACGCTTGGCATCGGCCGGACTGACCGCCCGATCGGCGATGAATGCCTGCACCTGCTGCCGACCGGCACCGGACGTAATCAGATCCCCCGCGTCCCAGCCCTTCCAGACCCCCTCGGGCGGCACGATCACCCGCACGCTGGAGGCACCCGCCGCCTGGATCAGGTCGGCCGAGCCGCGCTTCAGGCGGCCTTGCTGATCGACCTCGCCCACCGCCGCCGCCTTGCCGCTCGCGTCCGCGTCCGGCCAGATCGTGACGTCGCGGCCCTTCAATGCCGAGAAGTCCACATGGCCCCGGCCATGGTCGCCACCGGCCCAGCTCACCACCACCGCGTGGTGGCCCAGCACGGCCTGCAGCGCATCGGCCTTCTTCTCGCCCATCACCACGATCACCGGTGCGTCCGGGGCCTTGGCCAGCGCCTCGCCGTGATAGAGCGGGCGCGGATCGTTCATCGGCACCAGCGCCCAGCGCCCAGCCTTGGCCGGGTCGATGCCGACCGCCACCCCGGCGGGCACCGCCCAGGTGACCTGCGGCGTGAACTTCTTGCCGTCCTTCAGCTCGACGCGCAGCACGTAGCCCATCGGCTGGCCGTCGGGATCCTTGTAGGCCGCCACGTGCGCCGGGCGGTACGACTTGCGCTCGCGGTCCGTCCCGGCCTGCTTGGGGTTGAAGACGCGGGCAGTCCAGCCGTTCTCCTGCACCAGCGGCGGCACGCCGGGCGGGACGGGCTGCACCGGCACCCAGTCCGGCGTTGCCGCCGATCGCTTGCTGACCATCGGTGGGGGCAGGGTGATGCCGGTCCGGCCCTCGAGGTAGCCGATGGCGTCGGGGAAGCTCATGCCGCGGCCGTCCTTCAGCCAGTCCACCGCATCGCCGTGGCACCCGCAACCGAAGCAATTTCCGGTAAGGATATTGTCTTCGATGGCAAACGCCCCGTATCCATCAACCGTGGCGCAAAAGACCTCCTCAATGCGGTCAGTCGGTTCTACAGACCGCACGACCCAGCGATGACGGCCAAATGCCTTCTTCGAGTTCGCCAGCCGTTCAGCAGCCTCGGAACGCAGCACGAGTGAAGGCCACACATGAGCCGTCACTAGATGGATGCGAGAAATCTCCGATGCAGCCCCGTATCCAACCCGCACCTGTGACGTAACGCCATGCGTGCCAATACCCAGCCTCATGCATATCGCCCTGACATGCTCAAGCGTGTCCGGGTGCTTGCAATGAAGCATTATCGTTCCGTCTTCAGCGACATGCCCATCGGTTGCCAAATACCCTGCTAGGAACCCGGCGAGGTAGCGAAGAGGAGCATCTAACGGCGGCAAATCTTTGAAGTGTGTCGGGAGCCCCACGACAAGCGAGAACGGCGCGCCTCCCTCCGTGATGTAGACGTAGGTTCGATTGCAAGGGAAATACCCTCTTAAATCACGCACCTTATCTCCGTGCAGGCCGACGCGCGCATGTTTCTGGTTTAAGAAGCCATCCCCGAAGACGATGCCATGCCTGATCCCTATGAAGTCAGGCTCAATGATATTCTGTTGCGGAAAGACGGCTTCTAGCCGATGGCCGGTGCGCAGCTCGCTTGTCAGCGTATCGAGCGTTTTCCCACGCACGAACCAACGGTGGCCGTCCGTGGCGTAAAGCGTTTTCCTGACCCCGTTACGGGAGAGATTGATCTTCCAGAGGCGTTGATGTCCGAAGCTACGGATTGGTGCATCCACCCATATGCCGCCGCGGGTCAGCAGCCGGTGAACGCCTCCCGCGAGCTTCTGGATTGGTATGGTGCCGTCGGGCGTAATGACGCCGGTTTCACCAGCTAGGCAATGATAGTGGCCCTTCTTCTCGTCGACATGGAAGCTCGGCGTCTTCTCCTCATGGAAGGGGCAGAGCCCCTTGCCGTGCCGGTCCAGCTGCACCGTCTGGCCGATCAGGTGGGTGAGCGAGACCGAGTGTTTCAGCGCATCGATATGATCTTTCGCAACGCGTTCTCTGGCAACGAATCCCACAACTTTTTGTAGCGCGGGTTTTTGCTTCGCGAAAGAGCGGGATACGGACCTGCCGACTTCCTCGCCAAGGCCTTGCAGTGCCTCGATGACCGGCGTCAGGCTGGTGCTGCGCTCCAGCTCGCGGGCCAGCGGCCGCACCTGCTCCCTTTCCCGGGACCGCTGGAACGCCTCGCGCAGCACCGTCGGCCGCAGCCCCTCGGCCGCGCGCTGCTCTGCGGGGCGCAGGCCGCGCTGCATGCGGCGGGCGGTGGCGCGCTGGACCTGATGCGCGCGCTGCATGAACGCGAGGGCGGAGGCCTTCTCCGGCTGGCGCTCGAGGTTCCGGGCCACGTTCTTCCAGACGTCGCTCTCGCGCACGATGCGGCTGTCGCCGAGCGGGCGGCGGTCGACGATCTCCTGACGCTCCGCCCCGTCAGAGATGACCAGCCAGGCCGTCTCCCGGTGGCGGCTCTCCGCGACATACGCCTTGAAGCCCTGCACCGTCCTGGAGCCGCCGGGCAGGGCGTTGATGTGCTCGGTCGAGGTGATGCCCTGCTGGGCGTCGATCGTGCCCGCGTCGCCGTAGGTCAGCCGGATCCTGCCGCTCCTGCCGTCGCGCAGCGACTCCCACTTCACCATGCCCTCGCGGCCCGCCGCGGTGCGCAGGGTGATGCCCTCCTTGCCGATGCCGGTCACGGTCAGCACCGAGCCGTTGTTACCGATGTTGCCCCAGCCGCCGGTGTCGAAGCGGGCGTTGACGCGGCCGAACAGGCGCACCCGGTCGCCCACCGCCAGTGCCAAGTCGTAGCGCGCGCCGATCTGGTCGGTCGCCTGCACCGTGACCTTGTCCGGCCCGATCTCGCCCATCGCCCGCCGGCGCTCGCGGATCGCGGCGCTGATCTGGCGCGCGTCGGCGTTGCTCGGCGCCGACACCGTGATCGTGAAGTCCGGCGTGTCCCGGTTGGCCTCGCGCCGCTCCTGCCAGAGGGCGGCGATGCGCTCCACCGCCTCGCGGTAGCCGCCCGCGACGAGCTGGACGGTCTTGTCCTCGCGCTTCATCGCCAGCGCCGCCTCGGCCTTGCCGTCGCGGAACAGCCGGGCGATCTGGCGCTCGCGCTCGCCCTTCTGCCGCACCGTGCTCAGCACCTCGGGCACGGCCTGCTTGCCCAGCGCCCTGCGCATCAGGGCGATGGTCGGCCCGGCATCGATGGCCTGGCACTGCTTGGGATCGCCCAGCGCCACCAGCTGGAAGCCGTGGCTCCCCTGCAGCCGCATCAGGTCGAGCATCTGGCGGGTGCCGAGCAGGCCCAGCTCGTCCACGACGACGACGCTTCTGCCGTCCAGCGGCAGCTTGCCCGACTTGGCCCTATCGAGGAAGACGGAGACGGCGGCGCGGTTGGCCGCACCGATCCCGGCCTCGGCCAGCGCATCGCTCTGCCGCCACGCCAGCGCCGCGCCGAAGACGGTGCGGCCGTCCGCCTCCCAAGCGTCCACCAGCGGCTTCAGCAGGGTGGTCTTTCCCATCCCGGCGGCGCCGATCGCCACCGCGACGCGCCCGCCGGCGCCGAGCGCCTCCATCATCCGGCGCTGCGCCCGGCCGTGCTCGCCGTCGAAGCGCAGGCCGCTGCGCTCCGCCGCGCTGGCCAGCTGCTCGGGCGTGAGGGCGGCGCTCCTGTCCTTCGCCGCCTCCCTCACGCGGCGGACCAGCTCCTTCTCCTGGGTGACGTGCAGCGTGGTGGTCAGGCGCGTCACCTCCTGCCCCTTCACGTCGCGCTCGCGCCCCCAGACCAGCTGCGTCGCCTGGCCGTCCTGCCGCACGCCGCGCTCGCGCATCCGCTCGGTGACGCGGTCGATGTCCTGCGGCCCCTCGACGCCGGACGCGATCAGTCCCCGGCACGCCGCCACCCGGGCGTCGGACCCGGCGATGACGGAGCGGCGCTGGAGATCCTTCTCGAGCAGCGGCAGCGAGGCCTCGTAGGCGACGTCGTGGCGCTGTTCCGGCGCGAGGTCGGGCTTGGGCGCATCGGGCCGCACGACGCTGGCGTGCGTCCAGCCGAGGTCGCGGGCCTCCTCCGCCCATGCCGCGAAGTCGCCGAGATCGTCCGCCTTGGACTTCCGGCTTCCCTTCGCGCCGCCCTTCAGGAAGCGCACCTTGCCCTCGGAGGAAAGCCCGTCCCAGTCGACGCCCTGACCGGCGGCGTACTCCCGCGCCGCCTCGTGCGCGTCACGGGTGCGCTTGGAGAAGGCGTCCCGCACGCGGTCGGGGATCGCCGCCACACGCGCGGCACCCGTCTCCGGATCGAGCGCCACCTCGATGCCGTGCCGGCGCAGGTTGGTGGCCACATGCGCCTGGTAGTAGGCGCCGAACTCCTTGACCCGCCCCTCCAGGCGCTGCAGGTCGAGCCCGCCGACGCGGCCGGTGTCGGTCACGACGAGGTTCGGCGTGGCGACATGGGTGTGCAGGTTCGGGTCGCCGGCCACCTTGAGCGTCACCAGCTCGGTGTAGGGCGTGTCCGGCGCCATGCTGTCGGAGAGGGTGAGCGCGCCCCTGTCGTCGCGCGCGATGGCGACGGTGGGGCGCGAGGAGTAGTGGTCGAACGTGACCCAGCCGATGTGCCCCGGCTCGGCGCCGTGCTTGCCGCCGTCCCCCTTGCGGGCCCGGCCGATCTCCGTCTCGATGTAGCGCATGGCGCTGTCCACCGCGTCCCGGTGGGCCTGCGCGATCATGTTGCGCTCGGCCTCAGTCGGCGCGAAGGCCCAGGCGAGCGAGACGGACTTGTCGGCGGAGAAGCACAGGTCGATGTAGCCGATGCGCGGCTTCGACGTCGTGACGCGCTGGCGCCAGTCGTCGGGATCCAGCGCCGAGCCGTCGGCCCGCCTGCCGTCCAGGATGTTGGCGTATTCCGCCGCCTTGATGGAGCGGATGTCCTCGACGCCGAACGCGCCGAACATGCGCCTCACCGCCGATTCCCGGTCGTCGGTCGGCAGGGCCTGCCCGTCGAGCCGGTGGCCCTTCAGCACGAGGGCGATCTCCGGCTTGGTCGGCAGGCGGTCGGGATCGACGCCGAACAGCCCCTCCAGGCTGTCGGTCGCGCGCACCCTGCTCTTGCCCGGGACGTCGCCGCCGTTGGCTTGCTGGCCGTTCAGCAGGTTCGTCACCTCGTCCATGGTGGGGGCGCGGTTGGGATCGATGCCGAGCCGGTCTGCGACCTCGGGGTGCATGTCGCGGCGAGGCTGGGGGGCGGTGTGCTCGCCGTCGCCGGCCATGCCGCGCTGGTAGTATTCGGCCAGGTCGGCCTTGTCGCGGGGGAGCGTCTGCTCCATCAGGTGCTCGGCCATCGCCCGCGCGATCGCCGGTTTGCCCGCCGCCCCGGTGCGGTAGGTGAGCACGGGCCTAGCCCTCGACCACCCCGTCCTCGTCGGCCCCGTTCACCGCGCGCTGGATGCCGCGGAGCACGGCAGTCTCGACGGTCGGGCCGATATTGGTCAACATACCGCCGATCCGCACCAGCGCTTCCGTTTGGTCGGACAGGGTGACCGCAATGCGCTTCAGGGTCTTGCTCAGGGAATCGTCGCCGTCGGCTTCCTCGCTCGCCGCTTCCAGCAGCCGGGCCAGCATCTCCGACTGGGTTTCCTGCGTCTCCACCATCATGGAGAGCCCCTGCGTCAGGGCGTCGATGCTGGTCTTGATCCCGTCGAGCGCCTCACGCAGTTCGGCGTCCATGGCATTCGCCCTCCGCAGCCGGGGTGTCCGGGGAAAGCGTAACACGCGCCGGAGCGCATGGTCTACCATGCCTTGGTCTGTTGACCTCCCACCGTTACGCTTCAGCATCGCCCCAGACACGGGTGGGATTACGCCTGCGTTACGGCACGGGTACGGAAACCCATACGGCATTGTCACGCGGGCGATACGACCTAGTCGCGGTCAGCTGTGACGGGAGTGGTACGGAAGCGCTACGTGACTGCTGCGGATGGCTCAGAACAGCGTGAGCTGCTGCGGCTTGCGGCGCTGCATCGGCTCGGCCTGCGTTGGCGTCTGGATGACCTTGGCGGGTGTCTCGTCGGGTGCGGCGACCGGCTCAGGGGCGGGGAGGGCTGCCGGTGCCTCGGGCTTCTCGTCGGTCAGCGTCGCGTTATGTCGTGACGGCCTGATCTTCCATTGCCAGCCGCCGAGGATGTGGGCCGGGGTATGCCAGCGCCCGAACTCCTCAAGGCTCAGCGTATTGCCGTGCTGGATGATGGCGGGAACATGCAGCAGGGAGAGTTGCACATAGGCCATGTGAACGCACCGGCTATCGAGGTCGGTCGCCGTGACGTGAAGCCGCTGCTGGTAGTTGATCCCCTCGTCGCGCATGGCGTGGGCCAGCGCGATCACCATCGCGCCGGATCCGCAGGCGGGCTCCTGTGCGGTAACGAAGCCGCGTTCCTCGATCAGGGGTCTTACGTCATCGGTCAGCGTCATCTTGGCCATCATCCGGCACACGTGATAGGGCGTGAAGAATTGGCCCTTGTACTTGTTGTGCAGCTCCAGCTCGTGGAACACCTTGCCGAGCACATCGTCCGGCCCGCATTCCAGCGTTTCGACCAGCTCGCCAAGCATCTGCGGAAAACGCTCGACCTCTTCCCGGCTGTAGCGCTTCACGATCTCCAGATAGCGGGCCTCCCGTTTCTCGCGTTGCGGCAGGTCGACGCCGTTGCTGATGGCGAGGGCCGACATTTCGCAGAAATCGCTGAACACCTCCCATGTCGAGTGGCGGTGTGAGTTCAGGCCGATCAGCTTGATGAGGGCTTTGCGATGCTGTTCGGCTTGGCGGGCGTCGCCGCTGAATTCATGTTCTTCAAAATTCACATAGATAATCGAGGTGCAGGTTCATCAAAGCGGGGCCGGTGGCGAGGGTTATCGCCCTCTAGCCACCGGCTCGCGCTCGCGGCGCTGACGTTCCCGCTCGGCAAAGCCCGACTTCGCCTCGACCTGCTGCGGCGCTATGACGGGTTGGAGGCCATGAAGGTAATCCGCAGCCTTCTGGGCGTGGCTCGACGCGGTGAAAATCGCGTGCTTGTCGCCCTTCAGCACTTTCAGCCAGCTATCGAGGTAGGCGGCGTGATCCTCGCGCGGCTCGATGGCAAGGCCGAGGTCGGCGGCAAGGAAGGCGCTGCCAATTTCGGCCACCAGTTCTTCAGCCGCATAGCCTTCGTCGCCCCAGCGCTTGCGCCCGAAATCCCGGTTGAGGCGGGACGGGTGGCGGGTCCAGTGCGTTGTTTCGTGGCCCAGCGTGGCGTAATAGCTCTCCGGGTCGCGGAACGTCATGAAGGGCGGCATCTGGATACGGTCGGCCTGAATGGCGTAAAAGGCCTGATTGCCGCCGTGGTCGATCTGTGCGCCGGTGTTGCGGAAGAAGGTTTCCGCTGCCTCGATGCGGTCTATCGCGTCAAGCTTCGGTGCCTCGGCAAGGGCATAGAAACGATCCGGTAGGCCGTCGATCTGCTCGACATTGAAGACGTTGTACTGCTTCAGAAAAGGTATCTTTCTTTCTTTTTCTTCACCTTTCTCGTTTTCCTCGGTGCGCTTGATCTGGTCGGCATAGGCAACGATGCTTGATTTCTCGCCCTTGCGAACCTGCCCGCCCAGGTCGGCGGCCTGCCGGTACGTCATCCAGATTGGGGCGCTGTAACCTTTCTCATCAGCGGAGGCCCACAGCATCAGGACGTTGATTCCCCGGTACGGGGTGCCGTCATGGCGCAGCGGGCGGGTGATGCGTCCGGCTGCATGCTCGGCGTTCCATGGCTTCATCCATGGGCGCGAACCCTGCTCAAGCTGGGCGATGATGGAAGCGGTAATGGTGTCATAAATATCTTTGCGGGTTGAGGTCATATAGCTAATGGGTTTTGTTAAATTAGGTTAGAGCCGCGCTCTAACCTGAAACTAGGCCCGCGCCGATGAGCGGGGTGTAGGTGTCAAATGATCGAAACGGTTATGTTCGACTTGGCGCTGAAGCGCCTAGGAGAACTTCTGTTTCGCGGCATTTGACACCGGAGGGGCAGCAGGCCCCTACTTCCTCCTCTCCCCATGACCAGGCGCCGGCGACCGCGTCAGGGATCGTCACCCGCAGGGCGGAGCAAGGCTCCGGGAGCGAAGCGAGTAGAGCCCGGCCCGAAGGGGACGCCGATCGTCAGGCACTCCACCCCCGCCACGGCACCAGCTCGGCGTCACGGCGCAGGTACAAAGGATGTCGCGGACTTCCGTCGGCGGTCGTGCCGAGACACCAGAGCGGAACCTGGGCGCGCCGCAGCTCGACGACGATCTCCTCGGCCAGCCCGCGCATGGGTCCCTTCAGCGTGCCGAAGGCGAGGATGACGTATTCGGCCCATAGCGCTGATCCGCGGATGGCCGACAGGTTCTCCTCGCACCGGATCGGCGCTCCCTTCAGCCGCTTCGGGTCGGTGCACCGGTAGGCCGAGATGTTGGCCTTGCGGTAGGCGGTCAGGCCGAGGCGCTGGGTGAAGCCGATCTCCCGGCGCACGGTGCTATCGTCAACCGTGCCGTCGGCCGTCGATGGGTTCATCCCGATGAAGAGCGCATAGGCCGCACCCTCGCGGCCCCATTCCCGCCAGAGCATGGTGCGGTAGCAGTCGCCCGGGCCGGTGAAGGTCGCGCCGCCGCGCATGCCGCGGGGCAGGGCGAGGCGCACCTTGCCGCCGGGATCGTGGGGAAGATCGAGCAGGTGCTGGCCATCACGCATTGGCGATCTCCAGCAGCACGTCAGCATGGCAAGGCTGATCCAGCGGGCACCAGCAGGCGAGGTTCTTGCCCGCAAGATGGATCTTCGCACCGATCCGAAGGTGGAGCGGCAAGAAACGCCGGTACAGGCTGACGGCGTGCTCCCGGTCTATGACGACGCCGGACAGCTCGCCACCGCCGGGCGCCATCTTGTTTCGGCAATAGCGCTCACCAAGAACGAATGGGTTTCCCCATTCCGTCGGTCGGCCAACATAGACGGTATTCGGCGGCATCTTCCAGCCGGCCGACCGTTTGCGTTGGATGCGGCGGGGTGGGCTCATGCCGCCTCCGCAATCGCATCTGGGCTGATCGTGGAGAAGCGCCGGAGCACCAGCTTGACGTAGCCGAACACCGGGCCGCGCTCCTTGGCCAGCAGCTCGTTCACGCGTCGGCACCCGCCCTTCGCCTCCGGCACCGGGCCGAGGATCACCGGAGCCAAGTCCCAGTCGGACGCCCTGAACACGTGGAGCCGACCGGCAGCGGCTGCCCGCTTCAGGCCTGGGCAATGCCGTATCGAAAGCGAGGCGCACGGCTCGCACATCGGCAGGCCGTCATTGATGAGCGGGTGGAAGCCTTCACGCTCCCCTTGGTTCATGCAGATCGAGCTGGCCGGAAGCGGCTCGCAGCAGATCTGGCAGAGGCGATGCGCGACGACGTGGCGCGAGCGCTCGAGGTGCATGATCTTGAACACCGGCCTGCCCTCGCCCGGCGTGTCGATGCCGTCGCACATGAAGCGCAGGCGGTTTCCGCCGATGGTCTCGGTGCGGACGTAGACCGCCTCGCGGCTGGCCTCGGGCGACCATGCTGCCACCCAAGGAACGGGGCTGGTACCCCATTTCAAGGGAAGGGCCGTCATAGCAGCGTCCCCTGAGGCGTCAGGGAAGGCTCTGGCACAAAGAAGCCGAGTTGGCCTGGGCACGGCAGGAACGGCAGCGTCTTGGCATCCGTCAGCACGAAGCCGAACGGCCCGCTAAACCAGCGGCTCGGATGTGACGGCACGCAGTCCGTGATTGTCGCCTGTCCGACGATGCCGCCGAGCGGAAGCTCACAGATCGGCGGCAGGTTGATGTCCGGGAAGTAGAGCGGCAGGTCTTCGTACGCCTCTCGGTCCAGCCGCTTCCCCGTATGGATCAGGACCGGCCCACGATATCGGGTCTCCCACGTCCGGTTCTCAATGTCCTTGAATCCGTTGACGATGAGCCATGCCCATGGCTGCTGGATGCTAAGCGCCTTCATGACGCCTCTCCATCCAACTCGCGAAGAAGGGCATACGCCTCTGTCGCGATCTGGTCGAGGTCTGCGATCAGCCCCAACTCGCTGTCGTAGCGGTCCACGATCTTCTGCAGGAGGGGGACGATCTTCTCCGGGATCATCCAAGCCTTGGCGATAAGGCGAGCGTCCTCACAGTCGATCCCAATGACGTCGTATCGGTAGACGCTCCCGTCCATCTTCGCGGCGTCTATGCCGGTGATCGACCGGTCACCGACCTCGAACTTTAGGAGATCTTTGGCCGGGATCATGCCGCTGCGTGGCTGGCCGGGCTGGAACCGCGGCTGCGCACTGCGCATGCCCCAGCGCACGAAGTCCATGACGTAGCGACGGCCGCTATGTGTGGTGGCGAGGTAGAGGTGCTCCGATCCGGCATTGCCGAACCATTTCCACGGGCCGGGAGTGTGCTTGCTCATCGCTGCCATCCCTTCCCAAGGCTCGCGCCCCAGCGTTGCAGCGCCGTGCGTTCCGGTGCCGCTGCCTTGTCGGCGGCGAGCTGGTCCAGCATGACCTGGTCGAGGTCGGCATACGGACGCAGCGGTTCGACCAGCGCGGCCGGATTGCGGATTTCGTGCTCACTGGTTCCGATCCAGAGGACGGGCGGCAGGTCGCGCAGGTCGTCGTCGGCCTGCTCGATCAGCACGGAAGCGAAGTACGTGCAGAGGCCCACGTCATATCCCACGACACAGCGATGACCGGGAATTTTGCACGGAAGATTATGACGGCTCATTGATAATCCTTTCTAAGTAATTTGCCGCTGCTAACAATATTTCTGGGCTATCTTTGGCGCAGCCGATCATCGAATTACATGATTGGCAAAGAATGCCGCGAACAACTGATGTGACATGGCAATGATCAACGCAAACATTTCTGTTCGGTGGCGGAGAAAGAGGTTTCCTACAGATGCCGCAACTATTGCCCTGATCCGATATCATTGCATTGTACTTCTCTAATGTTAGTCCATATTTACACTTAAGTGCTGATTTGTAATATCTTTCTCTTTTGGTTAGCTTTTGCATGTTGGTGTCTTGAGCAAATAATCCGCTGCTTGTCTCAGAATAGCAGGACTATCGCAGGCTCTCCCAAGCATGGTATTGCACCCGCGACACAATATTCCTCGAACGACTGATGTCTTATGACAATGATCCAAACAAATATCTAATGACCTTACCTGGGCTAGGCCTATGCCGCAGATCGCACATTTCTCGTTTTGACTTAGAAATAATTTTTCCCTCTGCTCTAATGAAATGCCGTAACGGTTGCGATGCTTTATATCGAGCCTTTTAGTCTTATTATTCCTATTCCATTCTCTTATGCTTTGATTGGTGCAATCACGGCAATGAGTTGATTTTCCATTCGTTCTTCGCGCATCTGTAGGAAAATCAGATAACGGCAAAAATCGATTGCCTTGATGTTGCTTAGCGCCACAACGAAGCATATTGTCAGTTTGATCTGCTGTGTTACAGTTCTTCGCTCTGAAAGCTTGTGACTTAGCCTCATAACCCGTAACGGTCAGCTTCCAAATGCTTCGCGCTTTCCAGCGCTGCCAAGTCGATAAGCTTGGATCGAAACTTGGTTTGCCACTTTCTTTTTCAATTTTTTCAACCAACTCAGGTTTATATTTTCTCAGCCAGCTTATTCGTCCTATTCCTGTTCTTTTGGCGCGACCAAAATCATTTAATGAAATATTGTCATAACCCACGACTGGGCCATAAAAGATAAGGAACTCGTCCTCTTCTTCTGTCCAGCTCCGCTTGTTTATTGGTTGGCTTTTTCGCTTGGAGGACAGGCCGGGTTTTTTCGAGGGGAGGGCGTGGCGGCTCATGCGGCCTCTCCCGTTACAGGAGCATCGACGCGGTCAAAGAGCGAGAGGTCGGCGCAGGCCTTCGCCAGCGCGGATTTTACGTAAGCGACGTCGCGGTAGACATCATCTTCGCCCCATGTCTGAGGGTACGCGGGAGTGATGTCGCCTGCATGATTGCAGTCGAAGCCGAACCACCAGCTGGTTTGGTCTGCCTTGTCCCACCACGGGTGGCCGGAGTAAGTCAGGCCACCATGGCAGCGCACCAAGAGGGCGGGCGCATAGAGCCCTTCCTCCGGCGTCGAGATCACCGACGCGCAAAAGACGTTCATGACCCCCAGCTCGTCCATCGACACGGGACGCTCAAGCACCTCAGCCGGGACAGGAACCTGGTCGTTGTAGGATTTGCCGTGCCATGGGTGCGACGGCGGCACTTGCACGTATCCGCACCACGCCTTCATTTGGTTGCGGCGCATGGCGCACCGGTAGCCGGTGGATTCGTCTACGAAGTCTAGTGCATCGCCCTCCTCGGCAATAATCGTTTCAAGGTCTACATTCATAAATCCTCCGGTTGGGGGGCATTGCTGCCCGGTTAATCGTGGTGGTCAGATCGGGAATGCCGCCCGTTCTTCGGGCGTCATCGCCTCGTACCGCTCCCGCCATGCCTTCCGCTCCGCGTCCTGCCTGCGCTTAAAGTCGCCCATGTGCGCGGCGATGGACTTCTTGACCTGGCCGGTCAGCGCGTGGTTCGGGCAGGCGACCCGGCCCCGCGTCTCCACGCCCCACGCGTGATCCTTGTGCGGGTAGCGGTCATACTGGAGCCGGAACAGCGGGTTGCCGTTCTTGTCCTGCGTCCCCTCGACGTCGTTGTAGTGAATGGCTCCGAGGAACTCTGGAAGCTGTTGCAGGTCGGCAGGCTTGCGGATGGAGAGAAAGGGGTGCTGGGTCACGTGATGTCTGGTCTGGGGGCAGTGCTGCCCGGTTGTCGTTTGTCGGAAAGGGGCGAGCCGAAGCCCGCCCCGAAATGCGATCAGGCGGCTTTCGCGAAGTCCTGTCTGATGCTCGCCAACGTGTCCTCATTCACCGCCACCAGTGCGTTCGGCGTGGCTCCGAGTGACGCCCGCAGCCTCTCGGGCAAGGCAACGATAGCTTCCACATCTTCCAGATAACGGCAGGCGTAGACGAAGGCGCGGTATTCGCCTTCCTTGTCCCGTGCTGCGTCGGTGCGCTGCTTGGTCATCTCTTCGTAGCGATCAGCCGCCGCAGCGAGGGCTTCCTCGCAAGGGAATACCTCGCGGCTGTAGCACCCTGCATGCCCCGGAATATCGGCCACCGTCACGTCGCCGGGAAGGCGCACCTCCAACACGCGGCCAGTATCGAGTACCGCAAACTTGAGGCAGCGATCAACGCGAGTAACGCCATACCGGCGCAACACCTCCATATCCTTTTCAGGGTATTTCCCGCGCAGAACCTTGTTGATTTGTGCGAGCAAAGCTTCAAGTGCCGCTTTGTATTCCGTGTCGTCGCGGCGCTGGCGGTACTCATGCATCATGTAGTGAAGGATACCGTCGCGCTTTTCGTTGCTGAGTTTCAGTTTAGCCATAAGGTAGTCTCCCTAATTATTTTAAATTTAAATAAATCCAGTTCATATAGGCCCGCC
Organism: Skermanella rosea; assembly: GCF_016806835.2. Classification (NCBI taxonomy): domain Bacteria; kingdom Pseudomonadati; phylum Pseudomonadota; class Alphaproteobacteria; order Rhodospirillales; family Azospirillaceae; genus Skermanella; species Skermanella rosea. The sequence goes on from NZ_CP086115.1 coordinate 60,969, forward strand.
CGGCGTCAGGCCCGTGATCGAGGCAAACCTCGTCCGGCTCGATCCCATCCGCGTCCCACTCCTCGCACGGCCAATCGCCGCAGAGGATGTCTTGCAGGTTCTCGGATACCTCGTCGGGCGTGCTCATGCCGCGCCCCGTAGCGAAGCATCAAAGCGGGCCAGCATCGCGGCGTTGCTTGCGGCAATCTGGCGAGAAATGAGACAGTCATTCAGCACGCGCAGGCAGTTCGCCATGGACGCGATGCGCTTGTCCTCGGCCTCGATCTGCGCCGCGAAGGGATAGCCGCTCTCCCGGCGCTTGGCGTTGGCGTCGCGGGCAATCCGCACCTCGCGTTCGCAGTGACCGATGAACTGCTCCAGCTCGTCTGCCGGCAGGAAGGCGGCGCATTGGGTGGCCTTCACGCGGACATCCGGGTTGCCGAAAGTCCAGTCAATCTTGATAACGGCCATCTGCATGGCGGCGGATTCTTCGAAGCTGGTCATGTTGTCCTCATTTGTTTGTTGTTTGTATGAAATGTTATACAAATCCCGTATGACTCGTGCAACTAAAAAATGTAGGTTATGAAAGATATTTTTATTATTTGTAGTACAAACCTTGTTGCGCGTGTGAGAAATTTGTGTATCATTATTTGTTATGGATACAAATTTATTTGACCCTGCTTCTTTTGGCCTTCGCGTAAAGGAAAAGGTCACCAAGGAAGGTGGCCTTAGACTTGCTGCCAAATCTTCCGGTGTGCAGTTCACCACGCTTTCCCGCGTCACAAGGGGCAAGCCACCATCGGTGGAGCATTATTTCCGACTGGTCAAGTGGCTCACCGGCAGAGCGCCAAAGCACTAACCTTCCCTTTCCATGCTCAGTTCATAAACCTTCCTGATGCTGGACGGTGTGGGTATGTGGTCAAAGCGAGCATTTCCCCGCTTGTCCAAGCGAGAAGCGGGGGAAGCGGACGCGTTCCGCGCAGCGGATTGTCCACATATCCATGCCGCTAACTACTTTTTATTTTTCTAGCTTTCTTTCTTTAGGGCGATGGGGCGAGCCGAAGCCCGCCCCACACCCGCTCAAGCCGCTTCGTCCTGCTCGATCTCGTCCTCATCCCACCCGGTCGGCTCGGCATCGGCCAAGGGTTCCGCCGTTGCCGCATCGGGCAGGCGCAGGGGCTTCGGCAGCCACCGCTTGCCGCTGAGTTCCTTCTCTGCGGCTTTGACCAGTTCGCGCTTCTTCTTCGCGGAGTGGATGCCTTTGGCGCTGGACGACACCGCCTCACCGAGTGCGCCAAGGATTTGGTCCTTGGAGATGCGGTCGAGGAACTCGGCATCGGCTTCCCAATAGTCGGCCATGTCGAGGCCAAGGGCTGCGTGAACCTGATGGCTGTTCGGGATGGCCGGGTTGCCCCGCTCCTGCACCACGTTGATCGAGGTGGCGACGAGGAAGGCCAGCAAGTCGAGCTTCGTGATCGTAGCGGCGCTCCGTACCCATTCCCACAGATCGTCGGGCTTGCCGGGGATGGTGTCGGCCCAGCGGTCGCGGATGTCGTTCCACTCCTGACCGGCCTTGCTGTCGGTCAGCTTATTCTGGCCGGGGAAGTGGCTGGTCAGGTGGATTTTCGCCGCTGCCTTTTCTGCCGTGCCTTCGCAGAATTCGCGCATCGCCAGCGTCCAGACCAGCGTGTCCAGCGCCACGGCGGGGTCGTTCGCCATTGTGACGCGCATCGCCATCGTGCGGTGGGCGGTCAAATCTTCCAGCAGGGAGGCGGAGAACTCCGGTTTCTCCTTCTTGGCCGGGGTCGGCAGTTCCAGCGAGGCACTGGCTGTGCTTCCGGTGCTGACCGCCTTCGCATCGTCACGAGCGACCAGACCGCGAGTGATCGTGATGCCATCGTGATGATCGAGTGCGATAACGGCCCCGGCGCGGCCCTTGTCAAACGCCGACCAGTCGGCACGATCAAGCTCTTGCAGGTTCTCGATAGCGTCCTCGGCTTCCTCGATCCGGCATTGCAACTCGTGCAAACCTTCATCGTCCTCGGACATTTCATCGTACTGGCCCTGTAGCTGCTCAAGCTCGGCAGTCAGGCGATCAAGCTCGGCCTGTTCCTCGGCGGTGTAGGGACGCTCCGGTGCGTTCAGTTCCTTGAGACCATGCTGGTACGGCCAGAAACTCTCGTTGTGTGTTTTAACCCATCCCCACCCTTCGGCACGGACTTCCTCGGCAAGCTGCGCCAGCCGCTCGTTGAACAGCCGATCTACCAGTGAGGTGTCGTCCAGATAGCTGCGGTCAGCTTCGGAAAACAGGTCGCGGGTGACGGTGCCGCCAGCGGCAAGATAGGCGTCCAGCCCGATCAGCTTGACACGGCGGTCACTCGCGGACAGCTTCGTGTGCGTCAGGCGCTGCCGGATTTCGTCAGCCCTGCGCTGCCAGCCTTCCGGCACGTCGAACCATGCCGCTTCCTGCTTTGTATGGTCGTCGGTCAGGGTAAAGGCCATCAACTGATCGATCTTCATGCCGTCCCGGCGGAATACTTCCATCAGCTTCGGACTGACCCGCGCCAGTTTCAGGCGCTGCTCGACCAGCTTCTCCGTCACGCCGAAACGTGCCGCAATGTCGGCGGGCGACATGCCGCCATCGGCCAGCATCTTGAAGGCATCGAACTGGTCGGCGGGGTGCATCGCCACACGGACCACGTTCTCGGTAAGGCTCAGTTCGGCGGCTTCCTCGGCGCTGCGGATCAGGCAAGGCACCGGGAAATCCTTGGCGATCTTCTTCTCCTTGGCGAGCTTCTGGAGAGCGGTCAGGCGGCGGCCACCGGCCACGACCTCGTACTTGCCCTTCGCACCCTCGACCACGGTCAGGTTCTGGAGCAGTCCGTTCGCCTCGATGGACGCGGCCAAGTCGTCGATGGACTGCCCTCCGATCTTGCGAACATTGCGCGGCGAGTGGATCAGCTTGCTGAGAGGGATGGTAGAGATCGTCATGGATCGTTCCTTTTGAAAAGTTAATTTTGATAGGCGAGTACCCCGTGTTTTTTCTCGGAAGTTTCGGTCTGTTCACGGCGTTCTTGATAAGAGAAAGTATACCGTTCGCGTTTCGTTCGCGCAACAGCAGAACGCCATGAATATCAAGAAAAGCTGCTAATATTACTGCTTTTTTCACTCTCGACGCGAATCAATTTTTCTTTACCGTTTCGGGCGCGAACTTGAGGCTTGCAAGAGGTCAACGCTGCGCCTACTCTTGGAGAAGAAAATGGAGACTTGCTATGGATGGCGAAAAGAAGGACGAATTCGACCCGGTTTCGTTCGGCAATCGTGTTGCCGAGTTCGTCCAGCTGCGGGGTGGCTACCGCGCTGCCGCACAGCAGACCGGCATCCATTCTTCGACGATCTTCCAGATCGCGCGCGGCCGCGAACCGAAGACGCGGCATTATTTCCGGCTGATGAAGTGGATTACCGGCAAGACTCCGCCACAGTAACCCCCTGCCCTAACCCCTCCGAGTCCTAGACGAGTGAGTCGCAGAAGTGTCACGCTATGGCATGGCAAAGGACGAAACCGGCATCCTGACCGACCTCCGCTCCGCCCTTCGCGGAGGCGCGTCGACGCGATCTCCGCTCTTCCAGTGGATGCTGCGCAACCACGACCGGCTGGCCGAGACGTTCGAGGAGAGCCGCCCGAACTGGACGCGCGTCACCGAGCTGCTGGTGAGCAAGGGCTTCTCGACGACCGACGGCAAGCCGCTCAACCCGCAATCGGTCCGGCAGATGTGGTGGCGAGTGCGGCAAAGGCATGCGGCTATTCAGGGGGAGAAGAGGCCCAGGAAGACTGCGATCTTCGAAAGCGACGCGCCCGTCAAGATGATCCCTGCGGAAGAGCCGGCGTCCGGAGATGTGGGGCTCTCGCCGCAGGAGGCGCTGGAGCGGGTCAAGGCCGAGATGCGGCAACGATCAGGCAGAAAGGTATGACCATGGCAAAGGCGAACGGCAATGGACAGGACACCGCGCCTCCCCCGGTTCTGGCAGTCGGGCTGGGGCGGGGCGGGGGTGGCAAGAGCACGATGTTGGCCGAACTGGTGTGGCGGGCAAAGAACCGGGGCCGTTCCGTCATCGTCGCCGACGGCGACATGCGCAGCAAGACGCTCTCAACCCTCTTCCCGGACGCGATCACCCCGGAGAGCGAGGAACTGCCAGACATCAAGAAGTTTCTGACGACGCTGCTGAATCGGATTGCCAAGGAGGGGCGCTCGGCAGTGCTCGATCTTGGGGGCGGCGATCGTGCGTTGCTGGAGTTCGGCAGAGACCTTCGACTGGTGGAATTCTGCGCCCGGCGCGGCATCGAGCCGGTTGCGCTGTACTGCCTTGGGCCGGAGCCGGAGGACCTGTCGCACGTCGTGACCATCCACGAAGGCGGTTACTTCAAGCCAGGCCGCATCCTGCTGATCATGAACGAAGGCATCATCCGTAGCGGGCAGAGCGTCGCCGGCGCCTTCGACCGCACGATGAACACGCCCAGCTTCGAGCGACTGGTGGCTGACGGAGCCAAGCCGATCCTTCTGACGCGCCTGGCCTGCATGGAATTGGCTCGTTCGGTCAGCGGCGGCTTTTACGCGGCTGCTTCCGGTGACACCGAAAACCCGCTCGATCCGGTCGAAGAATTTATGTGTGCCGACTGGCTCGACGATCTGGAAAAAAAGAGAGCCCAGGTCGGGGCTTCGGCTTGGCTTCCCTAGACACAACTATTGCCAAGAACATTTTTCTTTGTCGCAACGAAATATTTACGTATGCTTTTTCCTGCAATTCGCAATCAAATGAACTCTCAAGGCGATGGATTTTATGAAACTTGAAGAAACCACAGGAGCGCTTGGTATGTTTAGCGAGGTGAAGGATCTGGGCCGATACTTTACCTGCGAAGACTGCGAACGAGAGCTTCTCTCCGGGGATGATCAGCCCATCGAAATGGGCGCACACCTTTGCGAGAACGATTTCATGCTGGTGTGCTGCGACTGCTATAGGGAAAACACAGGAGAAGCTTGAGATTGCCCCGCTGAGTCAATGGTGGTGACCGCCCCCCTCGCCTTCCGTACCGCTCGTGGCCTCACGCAGATCGAGGCCGCCGCCCGTGTTCGAGTCAGCCCGAAGACGTGGCAGAATTGGGAAGCCAAGGAGCCGCCACCTATGGCCCAGCTCCTGCTTTCGACTTTGGAGGAGAACGAAGCGCTATGCCGCACAGTGGTAAGCCAGTCCCTCGAACTGGAACGGCTGCGGAAGCGCCGGACCTCACACTCTTCCGCGAGCAGCTGCGAAAGGCCGGGATATCCTCCGACAAGCCCCTGCACACCGTCCTCATGACGATCCATGAGACAGCCGCCACGGCTCAGGAAGCGGTGAAGGGCGGCGCCCGGGGTCTCACGCCCCAGGGCGAGGCGGAGCTCATCAGGCGCGTGACCGAGGCGGCAGCCGACAGCACCGAGCGGGAAGTCGAGCGGCTGGTGCGGCGGTTCGACTTCGGCCTGGTCGTCAAGGTCGCGGCGCTGCTGGTCGGCTTCACGCTGGCCGGGTTCGCCGGCGGCTACTTCCTCGGGCGCGAGGACGTCAAGGTGACGGAACGCCGGGTCGCCGCGGCCTTCGCCGACGGCCCCGGCCAGGCGAAGCAGTGGCTGGAGCTGATGGAGAGCAACGACATCCGCGCGGCGCTGGCGAAGTGCACCGGCGGCCAAGTCACGGTGACGGGTGGGCGGCGGGCCTGCTCGGTACCGCTCTGGCTGGATGGGGCGAGGGGGACTCCTTAGCCATTCAGGATGAAACCTGCAGTAGTTCAAATTTTCTGCCACTCTGTTACCCTACGCATGTAACACGAAGCTAGCTCTGGGAAATCATGAAGAAAACTTGGCAACTCACCTGGAACGAATTCAGAAGAATTGCGCGGAGGGCAACATATATGCCTAACCCACCATCAGAATTTGATATTTCTCTGGATCGAATCCGCTACGATACGAAGTTTCCCGTTCCACAGGATAAGCGCCGTGAAGGCCGTTTCTGGTTTTGTGAGTACGATAACGCGATATCATCTCCAAATGAACGGCAGCGAGCCCCACGCAAGTACGGATTTATTATCGTCACCAGCGACCCACGCAACGGGCCGGACGATATGTCACTACGTGTAGCCGAGTTCAGTCCCGGGCACTTGTTCGTCGCTAAGCAGTTCCGCAGGAAGGGATTTGCTGCCGAGCTCCTGCTAGCCGTGGCCCAACGCTTCGAAGAGGCAGATGCAGAGAAAGAAGTCTACTGGTTTGGCCAGGATTACAATGAGGAATCGTATGGTGCTCTGAAGAAGGCTTATCGGCTGGGAATAGACAGAGCAAAAGAAAGGAACATTCAGATCTCTGAAGAAGTTCAAAAAGATTATGACACTCTAGATACATTAGAGTAGTTCATTCCCTGGAAGTCCATCACTCTATTCGCAGCTAAGAGCGAAGCAGGGTCTTGGACTTCCTATGGCTGCCCTAGCTCTTGTTTCTTTTGTCGCGGCCGCAACTGACCAGCCATTTCAACAACAGCACGGCGGCATCCGGCAGCGGCCGCGATCCGCTCATCCACGCCGACACGTTCGGCTGGAGCACGTTGGAGCGCGTCTTCTGATTGAGCAGAAGCCGGAACTCCTCATGCGTCATGCCGACCAGCCGCAGGATGCGACGGGCTCGGGCAGGGTCGAATGGACGGTATTTTTCGTTTCTCTTCGGCATGGTTCCACCATATCGGCGGGAAATTCTTACGCAAGTGCGTATTTTCTGCTTGAGAGAAACAACCCAAAGGTTATGATGGCGCAGATTTTCACACTCGATTTATGTTCATTTATAAAATCACAAACACGATCAACGGCAAGGTCTATATTGGCCTCACCACCAATTCCCTTAAGACGCGCTTCAAGCAGCACTGTGATGAGGCTCGGAAGGGTCGTTCCGGTCGCCCAATCTGCCAAGCAATTAAGAAGTATGGGCGATCAGCCTTCGCCATTGAGCAACTGGATACGGCGAAAGACCTTGAAGAGCTGAAGGCGCTTGAGCGCCATTACATCGCCGAGTACGACTCACTCGCGGAAAAGGGTAAAGGGTACAATCTCTCGCTTGGAGGCGAAGGCACGGCGGGGCTGAAACGTTCAGAAGCATTCAAGCAGCATCTGCGCGAAAGGCAGACAGGGGCCAAACACTCGCCCGAAGTCAGAAAACGTCTATCGGAAATCGCACTCATCCAGAAGGAGGAGCTGATTAAGCGCATGACTGACGGCACGCGCCGCGCGTGGGCTGACCCAGAGAAGCGTCAGCGCATGATAGAGCAGCGCCGTGGGCGCAAATGGACTGAGGAGCAGCGCGCGAAGAGTATCGCCGCACGTACTGCCAAGAAACGAGGCCCAACCGCTCACACTCGCAAGATGGCGGAAATCATGGCTGTGATGTGCGGACCATTGCACAGGACCAAGCTGGTTCGACGCGGCAAGAAAGAGCGATGCTACTACTGTGAAAAGCGTGCCGAAGCGGCATACAGGGCTCGCAAACGTATCAGAGCGACTCTGCAACAAGCTTCAACGTAGTCCCCTGCCCTTCTCCTGCGCCCGCGCGTTCCTGGTCCGCACCCGGCTAGAGGATCTCGACGTCGAGGCCCTCGCCCTGCACCTGGAGGAAGCCGCCGCGCGAATAGAGCAACTTGAAGCCCAGCTCTGCGCTCGGCCGTCGCGGCAGCTCTGGGTGCATTGAAGCTGAGTTCATGGCTCGGCTTTCTTGAACCGCATGTCTTCCGGACGGACATCCTTCAGTTCGGCGAACGGGTGGCCGTTCCAGTCCGCCCACAGCTTCTGCAGCTTGGCGGTGAACTCGGCGGCATGCGGATACTGGGATGCGGTACTCCCGAAAATGTCGATGATCGGGAAGATCTTCGTCGGGATACCGGCATTGATCTGATGGTGCTCCGACACGATCAGAGCCCGGCAGTTATGCGGATAGCGTGGCTCGCCGTTCTCCTTTTTCTTCAAAAACATCTGGGCGACCTTGTGCGAGATGTCGTACGGATCGAGCGTCGCAGCGCCCTCGTTCAGGATGACCAGGATGCCGGCGGCGTCCGGTATGCCGAAGATCTCCTTGGTGTCACGGGTTTGCTTGTCGGCGGACGAGAAGATGTTATCCAGGGCGTTGGTGAGCTTGTAGTGCAGCTCCCTGTTCAGCGCCTCCCCGTCGGGTTGCCCGGCGAAGACCTGCTGCACCGACACCTTGCCGCCCACGATGATCCCGCGCTCCTCGCAGAGCTTGCGCATGAACTCGTCGATCTTGTAGGCCGGATCGTCCTCGAGGGTCTTCTGCTCCACGATGATCGAGCGGCCGAGGAAGAGATAGTCGGCCCGGCGCTTGCCCTGCACATCCCGGCCGTCGAGCAGCTGGTCGATGCTTTCATAGGTGGTCAGGGACTGGAGGAATGCTTCAAATCGCTGTCGCAGGGACATGGTCCGGGCCACTCTCTTTCATCTGGCATTCGTCACTGTCCAGCAGACGGCTGACCTGCTGGACCCGCCATTCCTTTCCGGCGTAGGTCTTTACGCCGCGCCGGTTCAGCTCGGCGGCAATCTTCCGGCAGCTCATCCCCTGCCCTACGAGCCGCTGCACCTCCGGCAGCACGGTCGCCCGGAACGCCGACGTCTTCGCCGACCTTGCGGCGTGCATGTGCCGCGTCTCGTGGTCCGGACGTCCCAGTTTCACGCCCCGGGCCTTCGCCGCCTGCAGCGCAGCTTTCGTTCGCGCGCTGATCATCTCGCGCTCATGCTCTGCCACGGCGGCCAGGATGTGCATGGTCAGCCGGTTCGCGTACGGCATGTCGACCGCGACGAAATCGACGCCGCTCTCCATCAGGCCCGCGATGAAGTAGACGTTGCGCGCCAGGCGGTCGAGCTTGGCGATCACCAGCGTCGTCTTCTGGAGCCGGCACAGGTCGAGCGCCGCGGCGAGCTGCGGGCGGTCGTTGCGCTTGCCGGACTCGATCTCGATGAACTCGGCGACGAGCGTTCGACCCGCCACGAACCCGGCGATCGCGCTGCGTTGCGCTTCGAGCCCAAGGCCCGACTGCCCCTGCCGGTCGGTGGAGACGCGAAGATAAGACACGAAGCCTTGCATGGGATTTCTTTCCACAGCCGCGCAACCAGTGACACGGAATTAGATCACCGTTTGATTCCGTGTCACCCCCGGATTGATAACGCAAAAGTGGGAGCCACTGCAATCGACATCGGCGGGGCAGGGACCTATAAACCTGTCTTTCGAAGTCGCGAGGCGTGATGGGGTTCTTCCGCAAGGTCTGGGATATGGCGTCGAAGCTCCATCCGGCGTTCTGGGTGGTGCCGTCGGTGACCTTCGGCGCGCTCGTCGCGCTGCTGGCCAGCGCCGACGACAAGATCGCGCCGGCGGTGATCAGCCTGCTCGGCGTTCTGATCGGCGGCGCCCTTACGGCCGCGGTCGGCTTGGTTGTCGTCAAGAGCGCCCAGCGCGCTCAGCTGACGGCATCGATCTGGCCGCAGCGGGTGAAAATCCATCAGGAAGCTTTCACACACTGGACACAATGCACGAACGTCATCTTCGGCGATGAGGAAGAGCATTACAAAGTACTTTCCGATGCTCGGACTTGGTGGGACGAGAACTGTCTTTACCTTTCCGAGGACGTCAGCAAGCGGTTCTACGATATGCTGACCGCTGTGCGGCTCCATCGTCAGATCGTCGAAGTGGGAAAGGGGCAGGGCGATCCCCATTACCGTGAGTCCATCGAGAAGAACTTCGCTACCATCATGGAAACCGGACGTATCATCAGCGAAGGGGCGGGGAGGCATATCCCAGATGCTATGATGAAGGATCTCGCCGACTTGGCCGATGCAGCGAGGCGGCCGGAATAACTCGGTTTTACGGAAGGGCGAACCGCTTGTTGATCCGGTCGAGTTTCAGCAGCCAGTGCCGTTGAAAGCCGGGGCGGCGGGTGAGCAGTTCGGTCACCTCCGTGATCACCTCGTCTAGCACCTGGTCGCGTGCGCCGGTCGTCTCACATTCGGACAGGCGGGCGAGGAAAGACCGCAGGCGTTCGGCATCGGGATCGGAAGCGGGGGCGGGCAGGGCGGTCATGGCGCGCGGCACTCCTCAGTGGCTGGCACGCCATGATATGGCTTGTTCATGCTATGTTCTAGACTCTCCGGCGCACGGCCGCCATGTTGCTGGCATGGGCGCAGTGAATATCGAAACCGTCGGCGATCTGATGCGGCACCGGACGTTGCTCCGGGTAACTTGCCGGTGCTGCGGCCGTACTGGCCTGTTCGATCCGCGGGACATGATCCAGTGGTTCGGCGCCGGCCGCCGCCTCGATCGACTGCCGCTGGTCTGCCGGGAATGCGGCTCTCGGGATATCGACCGGCGGGCGGATCATGAGACGCTGCTGGCGTACCGGGATCGGCCTGCGAAGCCAAAGCCGCTATGACGGCGCCGCCTTAGTATTCCTGTTCCAGCGGAAACCACCCCATACGGTCGTCGTCGGCCTCAATCGCTGCCTGCTCGCGCTGATCTGTATCGCGCCGAAACGCCTCCAACCAGGCACAGGTGTCCGCTTCCGCCACGCCCAGCTCGGCCAGATGGGCGACCAGCTTATCGGCTAAGGCGCGCATCCGAACCTCGGATTTCATCACCTCCACAAAATCCTGGTCCCACGCGGCGGCGCGATGATAGCGCACCTCCCACCAAACCTCCTCAATGATTTCGAGGATGCCATGATATCGAGCCAGACCGCAGGCAAAGCGCAGCGTCGGCTCCACATAGCCGATCTCGCGCGGCTCGTCAGGCTGGATAAGGAAGCTGGGGACGTCGAGCAACGGTTCCATGGCAAAAGCATGCCACGCAGCGGAGTCCGGGCGCAAGGATCAGCGCGAGCGCTTCTCCGGCGGGCGGGGCAGCTTGCGGCCTAGCTGATCGGGGGTGACGACCAAGAGCGGACTTCTGCCATGTCTTTGAGTCGGTTATCCTGAATATGCATAGTCGTCCGTTAATTTGAGTTTTCCGATTTGTATTTGTAGCCCGCGTACCACGTCGCCCGTTCCATGTTGCCAAGGGGATGTCCCTCATACGTGCGAGGCTCAGACGGAAGCCTAAGCGCAGCCGCGACAGCGCCCTCTGCAAATATGCGTCGCTGCCGTTCCTGAAAGGCCGCAATCTCGCTCATAGGTTCGTCCGTTAAATTGAATTACGCCGAATGGCGATTATTGTTTCTTTCAAAACTCTCACGCCGCGCAACAGCAGCGGCATCTGGTGCGGCCCGCTCGAATGCCTGCAAGATTTGGTTCCGGTCAAAAGTGCGCTTATTCGCCTCTATCAGCATGTCCTCAAGCAACCGCTTGAGCGTCGGAGCTGTATAGCTATACGCACCCAACTGGCGGCAAAGCTGATTAGCTGCCGCACCAGCAGAAACGCCTTCGCGGTATTCTGCTTTAGTCCAAGTTTCGATGATGTTTTCGTCCATACAATCTCCGTTTTCTAGAATTAAGCAGCTTCTTCAACGCGCCACGGCGCTAGACAATCTTCGATACGATCCCCAAGGCTCAGGTCAACGTTATGTAGCCTAGCGCTTGCAAGGCTGATTGCCGGAAGCGCATCGCGGGCCTCAAGCAGCAGATCGAACATTTCCTCGCACTTGGCTTTGTAGTCCTCAATCTTCGCGACCATATCAATCTCCGTTTAGGTTGTTTCTTCGGTAAGTGGCACATAGGCCGATGCGGGTATGGCGGAGAGGTCAATATAGCCCGTAATCTCTGCGCCCGTGTAATCCTCCTTCACCTCTTCCAACGTCGGGTAAGCATCACTGAGGAAGTGATGGCCGGTTGGCCTTATCCAGTATGAGCAAAAGCCTTTGAGCATGGTTCGTCCGTTAGTTTGAGTTCTTCAACGCGCAGAAATCCCGCGCCGCTTTCATCGCAAAGTCGTGGAAGCGCTCCTCATACTCGAAGAGTGCCACCGGGCGTCCAGTCGGATCATCTACGGTTATCCGGTTCAGGCCGTTTTCCTGAACATGAAAGTCATTGACGTAGAACGCCGGCGCTTTGGTCTGCATAGTCGTCCCTATTGTTTACTGGCAAAGTCGATTAGCTGGCCGATTGTCAATTCAGGGCCGCCGTCCACATAGAACAGGCCGGGAATATCGGCTGTGCGTTCTACCACAAAGCCCCGGCTTGTGAGGTAGTCTATTGCATGCTGTAAATGCTGGGCGCGGTACTTTTCCATAGTTCGTCCCTAATCGTGGTTTTGAGCTTCATGCCGCATACCGTATTTCGCACAGTTGCGAGAGTCACGTGCATGAGCTTCCTCGGCTGTTTCTTGCACAGCCTTTCGCCAAGCGTATCTCTGGTGCCAGCGGTCAAAGATGGGAAAGCCAACAAATAAGGCGACAGCAAATATTATTACAAAAAAAGCTTCGACGTTGCCCATACAATCTTCCGTTTCTCGTGCGAATTTTTAACCTTGAATAGGAATGTAAACGCCGTTATAAATACAAGCAAGCACATTCTCACACGAAAGTACATATGACCAAGACTAATGGAGTTAATGTCAGGCTGAAGCCCGAAACAAAAGAGAAGCTGGAGCGTGCTGCGATTGACGATGATCGCTCCCTGTCTTCGCTCATCTCCCGCATTTGTGACCAGTGGGTAGCGAGGAGAAAGACGGCGAAGAAGCGGAACGCTCTATGAGCCAGTTCTACATTCTCAGCAAGAAACACGGCCCGGTAGGCAACAGCGCCTTGTGGTGGCGTCCAGAAGCAGCGGGCTACACCACGCACCTCAACGAGGCGGGGAAGTTCGATGGGGCCTATGCGGAGGAGATCCGCACCAACTCCTGCGGCGATGCCATCCCAGTGCCCTGCGAATTGGCTGAGCGCCTTTCGCATACCGCCGTGGATTTCTCCCTGATCAGAAACACGGAGGATGTATGGTAAGCGAGAACAAAACGACCCGCGAGATAAGCCACCAAGAGGCAAGGGAAATCGCTCATCGTCTCATCTGCGGCGCGTTCAACCGCGATAACAATCGGCCTCGCTTTACTATCCCGGCTAATCATGACCGCGACGACGACCTCCTGATGCTCGCCTACATCGAACAGCAGGAGCGCCGCAATGGATGAAAAACCGACCGCCGAACAGGAGGCTGCAGACCGATTTTACTGGTCACATGGCAAGCCGTGCTGTGCTGGGTGTGACTGGTGGCATCGCGCGAACTCAGTGATTGGCGAATGTACCCGCAGCGCCCCGCTATCCCAGTCCGCCAGCAGGACCAAGAGCGACCGCCTTGCGTTGCTTGGCATCCGCAACTGTTCTTTGCCACCCAGCGCTGGCCACGTCCTCACGCCACGCGACCACGTCTGCGGCGAGTTCAAAGACACGTTTGACTGGAGGTCGCTGCCGATTGGCTATCTGAAACGGATTGGAGTGCCAGCTTATGAAAGACGGTAATTTAACGAGTTATAGGCGAATCGTCGCCGCAGCTAACCGCCTTTCTAACGGCACCATCATTTGCGGCGTCCGTCACTGGGACATGATTATGCGGCTGGCTGTAGCGCAGATGATAGACGTGAAGAAGGAAGGCGCTGAACAGGGCTTTGTGGACAATGGCGGCTTTTTTCTCACTCGCGAGGAGGCATGGCCTATAGCTGAAGCGGCAGGGCAGTTGCTCGAACGCGCTCCTACTGGCCCACGCGGTATACTGTTCTCGGAGGATGTATGGTAAGCGACAGAAATACGACCAAAAGATGCCAAGATGATGGAGGATGGACGCTGTGCCATTATCCTGGCTGTGACTGTGATGTAGGAGAAGGTATCCCTTCTGCTGTAATCGCCGCCGCGAGAGCCCTCTTGGGCGGCCCCGCGCACATGGATCTGACCAGCGATTCCTTGCCCGCTGGCAAGCATGACGGCCCGCCCGTGATCGATCTCACGGCACTGCAAGGCTTTTTCGATGATGACGGATCAATCGACGGCCCCGTGCTCTGCCTCGAAGGTGGCCAGTAGCCGGCCCACCTCGTCGCTGCCCGGGTAAAGCTCCCCGAGGTTTCGCAGCACGGCCAGGCGATCGATCACCGCGTTGGCGGCACTCCGGCCTTCCGTCGCCTCGATCTTCGCGTGCAGCTCGGCCGCGCTTCTTGGCCCGTGTATCGGCGGCGGACATCCGAGCGCCGCGGCGTCGCGCCACAGATCACGCGCCACCGGCGGCATCCGGTGATACCCCTCCCCTGGTTGGCGGTCGATTTGGCGGGCGGATTCCATCGACGTCCACAGCACCTTAGCCCCCGGCGAGTGAGACAGCACCGCCTCGGCGGCCGCTCGGCTACCCTCCCAGCTGATCACCAGCAGCGCCACCGGGTGCGCGTGCAGGGCCAGGTGTTCGAGCGCCTCGGCCTCGCTCTGCGTCTCCACCACGGCGAAGCCAGCACGCCGGAAGGTGGCCGCGATGAACAGGCGGGGCGGCATCTCGTTCTCGATCACCAAAACGGTCGGCTTCACGATAATTGCCCGGTTGTTATCGAGTGTTGTCCTACAGCCATAATGGAGTACAATTTGGCGAGCGCTCGTTTCGTTTTGCGAAATCCCATTGTTACAGTTGGGTTACAGTGCAAGTATACATTATCATTATTTCCCTCAGCAACGCATGGCAAGTCCTCACCACGACTGGATGATCTATTCCCGTTCGCGCGGCCAGTCCGCCATCGCCGCCGCCGCATATGCCGCACGGATTCGCACATGGGACCGGCGCTATGTCCCCGAGCCGCAGGACCACAGCCACAAGACCGACCTGGTGTTCTCCGGCATCCTGCTGCCACCCAAGGCCCCGTCATGGATGCGCGACCGGCGGGCGCTGTGGTCGGCCGTCGAGCGGCGCGAGGATCGCTCGACCCGGCCGGAAGACGCTCAGGTCTGCCGCGGCAAGGTCGTGTCGTTCCAGCGCGAGCTGACCATGGAGCGCAACATCCTCACGCTCCTGCAATACCTGGAGGAGCAGTACGTGGCACGGGGCATCATCATCGATTTCAACGTGCATGACGCCGAGGCTGAGGACGGCGGCCGGAACTGGCACACGCACCTGCTGGCCACGATGCGGGTGGTCGGGCCGGACGGTTTCGGCCTGAAGAACCGGGCATGGAACGGCGTCAACTTCCGCCCGAGGAACGGCAGCCGTCCCCATGCGCTGAGGGACGGAATGCTGCTTCAGCAGCGCGCGGCCTGGAGCGATTACGTCAACGCCGCCTTCGCGGAGGCCGGGCTGGACATCAGAATCGACCACCGCAGCCTGAAGGCCCAGGGCATCGACCGCATGCCCCAGCCCCGCCTTGGCAAGGCGAAGCACGCGAAGGGGCAATGGGCGCAGCAGCGCCGGGACGAGGTCCGGGACGTCGCGGCCTATAACGGCGCCCGCCAGCAGGCCAGGGCCGGGCAGCGAGCAGCGGTGAAGGGCAAGGGGGCGGGGATAGTGGCGGGAGCGGCCTCAGCCGCCTCCACGGCCCGCCACGATGGCCGTGTCGCCTCCGCACCTGGACGGGGACGCCATGCCCAATAGCTTCAGGGGGCGCGTCCGCGGCGGCTCCAGCGCCACCGGAACGGCGTTGAGGACGGCCGAGGTGCCGAGCACGCTGGTCAGCCTGGTGGACGAGGACGCCAATTCGCCGATCTACCTCGACACCTATGACCGCTACCGCGTCATGCGCTGCCTGCGCGGCGGGCGCATCCCGGCGGCGCTGCTGCTCCATCCCGAGAAGGGTGCCGATCCGCTGCCGGGGTCTATCGCGTGGTGGGACATCTGGCGCATCGTGCCCGATCTCGAGCGAGCCACGGCGAAGGCGCCGCAGACCATCGCCCTGTACATCCGCGACGGCTCGCGGTGCCTCATCGAGGGTTTCCACCTTGAGCCGGTGATGGCGCGGCTGCACGAGCGCCATGTCATCGAGATGTGGGCTTACCGGGCGGACAAGTGGCCGGACAGCAAGCCGGGGAAGGGCGAGCCGATCGTGACGGCGATCCGGTGGTTTCAGGCGGAAAGCTAGAAAGAAACCTTTCTACTTCGACCTTCCGTTCCCAGTTCGCTCCGCATCCAGCCGCCCGGCAAAGGTCAGCAGCCGCGCTTTCTCGGCGACGTGATGGGCGTGGACGGCGGCGTCCCATTCGCGGATCGCCGAGCGCTCGTCGCGATATCGCTGCTCGTCGATATCGAGCCCGCCGCGCATCAGGTGGCCCAGATCGGAGAAGCCGTCGGCGAAGTAGCTGTAGACCTCGCCCTTATCCAGCCCGTACTTGGCGACCAGCTTGTCCAGCACGGCCTTGACGGCCTCGCCGGCGTCGAGGAGATCGTGCGTGGCCTCGACCTGGCGCAGCTGCTCGTCGTTGAGGTGCTGCTCGTTCGGGTTCCGACGGTAGTCATAGTCATCGGGATAGCTCATCGGGCCAACTCCGGCGTCCTGGCCTTCCCGGCCTTGATCCGGTCCGTCCACTTAGTCAGCTCCGCCTGGATCAGGCCGTCGGCCACCTCGGCGAAGTTGACCTCGCGGGAGTACGGCCCCTGCCAGTCCAGCTCCTCGCGGGCGACACGCTGGAACAGCCCGATCAGCGGCTTGGGGTCCAGCCCTCGGACGAGGACGGCGACATCGCTGTTGAAGCCGGGGTCGGTCTTACGCTTGGTCTGAATGTAGCTGGCGAATGCTTCAGTCTCGGTGTTGGTCCATTGCATAAAAATCCTTAGTGGTGAAAATCTTTCTTTCTATTCTCGGCATCCCGCGCCCTCCGGCAGGTGCGGCATGCCCGCGTGCCTCGCCCCTTGCTGACGTAGGAGTTCTCCGGCGTGAATTCGTGCCCGTTCCGGCAGTGCGTCGGGCGGGGCGGCCCCGGCTTGCGCCGCTCGGCCATGGTCGCCTCGGCGCGGACGCCGTACCCGGTCAGCACCCGCATCAGCAGCGCCGCCTCAGGGGGAACCTCCTCGCCCTTCTCCCGCTGGCGCACCGTCTCCGGATCGCGGCCGATCAGGTCGGCGTACTGCTCGCGGCTGAGGCCGAGCCGGGTCCGCGCGGTGGCGAACTGCTCGCCGGTCATGTGGGCCGGGGCAGTGATCTTCAGCGGGTACGGGCCGGAAAGCTCGATGCAGAGAACGCGGCGGCGGGACTGAGTGGTCATTCGGCCCCCAGCATCACGCGCGCGCTCTCGACCATGTCGTCCGGCAGGGTCATGAGCGAGCAGCTCTCGCTGATGGACGCCACCCTCAGCGTCCGGCCCTGGCTGAGCAGCCCGAAATTGACCGCGCTCAGGATGAGAATGGCGAGGCTGTAGAGAATGAAAGCGCCCTTGACCATCAGTCGCAGACGGTAGAAGAGGCCGGGCTCCATGATTTCAGGAGCATCATAGTCGTTCTTGAAATTCTTGCGCATACATTTCCTTTTGCTGCTTGCGTCAGCAATTACTACCCAATATCTGGATTAATCGCAATAGTAAGGCACAACGTCTGTATGCTGATTGACGAAATATATCCGTACAGTGTACTAAATATAACATTAACAATATGGGGAGCTTGTGGGAGAGAACAGTAAGATCGAATGGACACATCATACCTTCAATACTTGGTGGGGCTGCGTAAAGGTTAGTCCGGCATGCGATAATTGTTATGCTGAGTCCTTGAGTAAGCGTTTTGGCGATCACTGGGGACCGAAGGCCGAGTATCGCACCTTCAGCGATAAGCACTGGAACGAGCCGCTGCGCTGGAACCGGGCTGCTGAGAAGGCCGGTGAACGTCATCGCGTCTTCTGCGCCTCAATGGCCGACGTGTTCGATAACCGCGCTCCCGAGGGCGCGCGCGAGCGCCTGTGGGCACTGATCCGCCAGACCCCGCATCTTGACTGGCTGCTGCTGACGAAGCGGCCGCAGAACATCGCCGAGATGCTGCCCGAGGATTGGGGTGACGGATATCCGAATGTCTGGCTCGGCGTGACGGTGGAGAACCAAAAGGAAGCCGACCGGCGCATCCCGATCCTGCTGCAGACGAGGGCGGTAGTCCACTTTCTCAGCTGCGAACCGCTGCTCGGCCCGGTGGACCTGAACTGTATCGAGCCGATCTACAACGGTTCTGGCGAGATGACATCCTTTACCCGCGCCCTGCCAGACCCAAGCGCCCCGATAGACAAGCACTATATCCACTGGGTCATCGTCGGCGGCGAGAGCGGACCCGGTGCCCGCCCGATGCATCCCGACTGGGCGCGGTCGCTGCGTAACCAGTGCCGGGCGGCCGGTGTCGCCTTTCACTTCAAGCAGCATGGCGATTGGGTCAGCTACGACCAGATCGGCGCCAATGGCTGGGACTTCACTCACGAGCATGACGGCAAGCGGTATGGCGTCATCAGCCAAGGAGATTTCGGACGAATGGAGCGTCTACTCGGCGGGCAAGCGTTTGAGACGCGCTATCCGTGGGACGATCAAACCAATCCCTGCATGGTGCGCGTCGGAAAGAAGAACGCAGGCCGACTCTTGGATGGCGTCGAATGGAACGAGGTGCCGGGATGACTGACCGCGCCGCCATTCTCCGCTCGATTCGAAAACGTAAGAACCTATCTCAGGCCGAGATGGGGCAGCAGCTCGGCATCGAGGCCGAAACCGTAAGCGCCTATGAGCGCAGCAAGCGGATCGTCTCCGAGCCGGTCTGGAAGCTCCTGAAGATCATGATGGCCATGGAGGAGTGACGGACATGCGACAGCCTCCCCTCATCGCCGCCCTTGCTGCCATCTTCGGTGCGCTCTGGCGCTGGCTGTTCCGCCGCGGCCCGAACGGCTGGAGCGCGGCCTTCATCGCCTCGCCGGAGTTCCTGCGCACGCACGAATGGGCACGCGCCCGGTACGATGCCCTTCGCGCCAACGACGGGCGGTGCGAGCTGTGCGGCCGGTCGAAGCACGATGGGGTGACGCTCAACGTCGATCACATCATCAGCCGCCGCCAGCGTCCTGATTTGGCGCTGGACGTGCAGAATCTTCAAGTTCTATGCGGTGATCGCCGGGACGGTGCAGGCGAAGGCTGCAATAAGGGGAAAGGCAACCGCCACTCCGACGACTGGCGACACCCTTCGCACCCGCACCGGCCCTAGGGTTGTTGCCGACCAGGTTGAGCCATGCTTGTTGACATCGGCAACTGCTTAGATAGGGGCGCGGTGAACGCCGGTTTTTCCTGAATGAACGTACTCTATGAGTAGAGTTCCACGTTGTTGTGCCGGAAACTCACCCGGTTCCGGCGTTCTCGATAAGGGAACATATGTAGTCACTTCTTCATATGCAGGTAAAATTGCATATAAATCCCACCATTGTGGTCCAAATTTTGCTTCATAACCTTCGGGATATTTCTGTGATATACTTGCATTTTCATACATAGGTAATGGCTTTTTGTCGTTTATGAGAAAAACTGCCCTGTATATTACAATGAAGTTACCGTCATTGTTTCTAATCCTTATATACAGAACATCATTATATGTGTCGCCACGCCCATTGGCAAAAAAAGGTATAAAAGTTGTAATTATGGTTATACATTCGAGGCGTCTTGGCCAGAACTCTAGCACTGATGTAAAATAATTAATAATATATGTTAAAATAACTGTGACAATAAATCCTAGAAAAGCTCCAGTTAATCCATTAACCCAGTCTATCGAGTTCATTGTACCTCCAAAGATTTACAGAATTTGACTTCCGTTAGTTCTCGAAAGTTACACAATTTTAACTAGTTCATAGGAGTTCGTCACCTCCAGCAGCGCCCTGCCCCTGCGGCACCATCTGAACCTCGCCACAATTCAGTTTCCTAATATGCTATTTTATTTTAACGAGAATTCAACCTTATGAAAAGGGGCGGCATTGCTGCCGCCCTTCAAGGGCCATTATGCAACTTGGCCGGTGATCACTCTAGCTCCGCATCAGCGCCCGCAACTCCGGCGGCAGGCGCTTGTCGATCTCCCGCAGGCTCGGGCTGGCACGCCGCGACGGCGGCTTCACCGCGACCGCCGCCTGCACCGTGGCGACCGGCTTCTCCGGCTTCGGCGGCTTCCCGATGCGCGGCCGGGCGGTAGCGGGTCGCAGGCGGAACGCGATGATCCGCGCCGCGAACCAGAACACCGCGTACAGCAGCAGGAGAACAAAGCCCTCATCCTTGGGCCTGCCCTGCGCCTCGGCGAGGTAGAAGGTCAGCACCGCCACCATGGCGAACACCACCCGGCTGGCCACCAGGCCGAACGGGAGCCACACCATCCAGCGCAGCCCCCGGAACGTCACCGTCAGCGCGTGCATGGGCTCCCCTCAGCTCTGCTGGAACTCGATGGGCAGCCAGTTCCGGCCCGAGCCGCGCCACGGCGTGCCGCCCTTCACCATGATTCCATCGACGATCCCGGCATTCTCCGGGCCGCCGGGTCTGAGCCCGGTGAAGCGGGACGGCTGGACGTCATAGTCGATCACCTCGTTGACGCCGGCGTTGCGACCTTCCGAGATGTTGCCACCGTCGCTCCACCCCCCGGTGTTCCCGCCGCCGTTCGATCCGCCGCCGGGGCCGCTGCTGGACTGGCTCGACCATCCGCCCTGCGTGCCCCAGCTCGTGCCGCCTCCCACGTTCTCGCCCCATGTCCTGCGCATCTGCAGCCGCTTACCGATGCCGTCTGAAGCCCACTGATTGGTGCGGTGGCAGGTGTTGGAGTGGAAGATCTTGGTCTGGAAATGGCCCAGCAGGGCGTCCGCCACGTCCTGCGGGTTCCGCCCCCCCACGCGCTCGTAGAACGCCGGGAGGTTCTGGGAGAGGTAGACGGTCGCGATCCTCGCCGAACGCGCCGTGGACTGGAACTCGGCGTCGTACGGGCTGAGCAGGAGCTGCGCCTCATCGACGAACAGGAACACGGGCCGCGTGTGCTTGTCGACCCGGCGGCGCTCGGCGGCGCGCTGCCACAGGTACTTCATGATCCCCTGCCCCAGCACGCCCGCCTCGGCCCAGCCGCGCACCGGCAGGTCCATGACGATGACGGCGCCCTCATGCGTCATCTCCGGGCAAACGTTCAGGCCCGAGCCGAACAGCTCGCGCATCGGCCCCATCATCAGCGGGAACAGGTCGGCGGACAGCGTCTGAATCAGGTTGCCGGTGGTCCGCGGGTCGGGGTTGGGGAGCACCTCGGTCAGGTAGCGGTAGCTGCCCCAGAAATCGGCCTCCGGCATGGCATGCATCGGCCTCTCGTAGGCCGTGGCCAGCGCCGCCGCCATGTAGCTGGCCTTCTTCCACTCCGCCGTGATCGCCTTGGGCTGCGCCGGGCGCGACTGCAGGAGCCGCATCATGTCCTCCAGCGTGACGGTGCCGAAGGCCGCCCACAGGATCGCCAGCGCGTGGGTGATCGCCTCCTTGGCCGCTTTCTGCCAGAACTGATCCCCGCTGCCTGCCCCCGGGGGAGCGGTGTTGCCCGAGGCCGCCTGCAGCACGGTGGTCAGCACGGCGGCGACGTTGCCCACGCCGCCGGCCGCCATCTCCATCGCCATCGCGTACTTCAGGAAATTGAACTTCCACCGGCCCGACCCGTCGAACACGATCAGGCTCTTCTCCCGGCCGCAGTCGCGGGCATAGCGACGCCACCGGTCGGCCTCGTCCGGCTTCGCGCAGAGCACCAGCCCGCCCCAGCCGGACGACAGCATCGTCGTGGCGAGGTATTTCCCGGAGCCGCTGGTTTTGCCCGAGCCTACTCCTCCGAGCACCAGCGTGCCCGTGAAGGCGTCGCGGGCCGTCCAAACGTCGCGCCTGCCCAGACGCAGCAAGGGCGCATCGAGATCGGTCACGAAAGAAGGTGTGAGGATTGCCATGATGCTGCCTCCGTCCCAGAGAGTGTGTAGGGCGGTAGGCCGGTCGCAAATTAAGCATGATGGGAGTCGCGCAGCGGAGTCAAGCGCGGTATTCTCGACAGGACTATTTCTGCCTTACGGCAAGGATGAGCACTTCATGGTAGACCGTCCCAAGTCCAAATCGCAAGGTCAGGATTCCTACGCCCAGCCCGCGCCAAAGCGGCAGAAAGCCAAAGAGTATGTCGAAATACTCAAGCCTGGAGAGGATGCAGAGCAGAAGCTGAGGGCGGTGAGAAGCCTCCGCCCAAAGTCGGACATGTGGGGATCGTGGCAGACGAAGAAGCAGATCAACACGAAAAAATGCGGCACAACGACACTGGCGTTCGCCGCCAGACTAGTTGCTCTTCGTAGAGCGGCGGGCCTGACGCAGGTGCAAATGGCCGAGCGAGCAGGCATTACGCAGTCCTATCTCAGTAAGCTTGAACGCGGGACGCTTGAGCCGAGTTTCCCGACGCTCTTCGCCTTGGCTAAAGCGCTGAACTGTCCAGCTTCCTCCCTGCTTGAAGGCGTCTCCGAATAGTAAGCCGGTAAGCGTTTAGGCAGGGTTCTGGCGGTTCCATCCCTTTCATACTCCTTAATAGTCCTTCTAGGAATAGTCCTATAAAGACTACATTTTGACGCAGCGGAGTTCCGCGGTGGGCCGGTCGCGCGTCACACCGAAGGAGATCGCTATGGACACCAAGAAGCTCTTTCAGGAAATGCGTGAGGACTACGCCCACCGGGAACGGCTGGAGCGGGAGAAGCGGGAGGGCGTGCCCGAGAAGGGCGCAGCCGAGGGCCTTCAGAAGCTGTGGGGAGTGGTTCAGGAGAAGGGCGCGGAGATCGCCGGGGCGGCGTTCGATTCCATCTATGGCCCGCGCGGCGCCGCCGAGGACATCCGGCACAAGATGGAGAAGAGCTGGTACGGCGAACAGGTGACGCCCTGGTCGCATGATCCGGCCAAGAAGCCGGGACACGGCATTCACGGCTCGGCCGATGGCAATCAGGCGAAGACAGCGCCTGACGCTCCGGACATCGGCATCGACGCACCCGACCGCGTCAACCGCAGTGGACTGTGGCAGGCGGCCAAGGCCCAGGAGGTGGCGGAGGGAAGGCATGCCGCGTACCTCGGCGTCGATCCGGAAGCGCCGGGTCAGGATCAATCCATCGAACGATAGGAGGCGGGGATGGGGAGACTGGAGATCGAGGCTCGGCAGCTCGAGGAGCTGGAGCGCCGCGCGAAGCTGGCCCGGGCACCGTGGAGCGCAGTGACGCGGGTGCCGGAGGAGCGGGTGCCGATGGCGGCGCAGCCAGTGCATGCGGTGCATACGGTGCCGCCCAAGCCTAAAGAGGCGCTGGGCGACCGGCTGATGGCGGTGGAGTTGGTGAGGGAGGACGGCCGCACCGAGCGCGTGCGGATCTCGTCCAGGTCGGAGCAGCTGAGGACGGCCTACTGGGGAATGCGGATCACCTTCATGGTGATGGCGACGCTAGCCTTGCTGCTGTTCCATGACAGCATCCTCGAGGCGATCGGCCAGAAGGTGGGACAGAACGCCGTGCCGATCGCCCGCGGCGCGTGGCAGGGCTATTGGGGGCAGTGATGAGAAGAGGGGGGCTGTTCGCGATGCTGGTGGCGGTCTGCGCCGTCACCGGCCAGCCTCTGCCCCGCGAGGCCGTGGTGCGTCTTGAAGCATCGCTGCACGCGGGGCCGGGGCCGTCGCACGCGGTGTCGGGAAGCATCCCGGCGGGGGCGGCGGTGAGGATCGTCGAGGAGTGCGACCTGTGGCGCCGGGTCGAGGCGGGGCAGAACGGCGGCTGGGTTCATGCGGCCCTGCTCAAGGGGCGCTGAACTTGCAGAAGCCTTATGGCCGCGCCTTCTGGTAGAAACCGGCCTCCGCCTCGCGGCGACGCACCAGTCCGGGCAGCACGCGGCCTCCGGCCTTGTTCCAGCGCTTCATCTGGACCGGTACCTCAGCATGCGCACCGGCATTGATGCGCTTGAGCATGGTCGAGTTCTGCAGTGCGCCTGGGCCGAGGTTGAACGTCCAGCTCGCCACCGCATCGAACTGCAGGGGCCAGAGCGGGACGCGGACCAGGCGGTCGGCCTGGCGGGCGTGGGATGCCACGTCCTGCTCGAGCAGCTTCTGGGCGGCCTCGCCCACCAGCGGCTCGTCGTAGGCCCCGCCCTTCTGCATCAGGTGGCCGTAGCCGATCGTCCAGTGCCCGGCGGCGTCGCGGTAGGGGTAAGGGCTGTAGCCCTCGAAATGCTTGATGAGCGCGATCCCTGCCGGCGTCACCTTGCAGTCGCCGTCGCAGGGCGCGGCCGGGGCGTTCCACAGGGACAGCGCGGCGAGGAAGGTCTTAATCATCGCCGCCTGCCTTGCGCACCGCCTCGACCTCAAGGGTGTAGGCCGTGGCGCCCTTCCAGTCGCGCACCATGCAGGCAGGAAGCCGTTCGGCTTCGTGCTCGCCCTTCATGTAGTCGAGGCTGCACCGGCTGAGATAGAACGGCTCGGGCAATGACGGCATGACGGCCTGCGGCGTACCTTGGCAGCACGCCGAAAGGACCAGAAAACTAATAACGCTCCACCGCATAACCCCCCAGCCAGTCCAGAATTTTCCCTGCGTCTTCGGTCTGCGGCACGCTTTGCCGCGCCTTCTCGCGCGCCCGGCCGGCCCGGCGCTCGATCGTCACCACGGCTTTCGCCTGCGCGATCTCGCACGCATGCACGCCGTCGGAGCGACCTTTCAGATAGATAGAAAGAAAGATAGCTACTACGGCAACGGCAGCCAGCGCGTAGCGGGCAATGCGGCTATTCAGCAGCGACAGGATCCACATCTTGGCCTCCCTGCATCTCGGCCTTCCTGCGCTCGACCGCGATTTCGCGCTTGGCCTGCCACTTGACCGGGTCGATCAGGAAGTCGATCACCGGCGTGGAGGCGCGATCCAGCGCCAAGGCGAGGATAACCCAGCCGAACTGATGCGGATCGAAGGTGATGAATGGCTCCACCGGCAGCACGTTCGGTCCCATCTGCCACAGCGCGAAGCCGTAAAGCGGGATGCGGTAGGTGGCGACCAGCGTCTCGATATTGACGAAGCGCTGCTTGAGGTCACTGAAGAGCACCGAGAACGCCGTTTTGATCTGCGAGATAAAGGTCTGGAACATAACTCTCCTATGGCTGGGGATGGGCGCCTGCCGCGGCGACGGCCTGCGCGATTTTACTCACGTTCACCTCGAGCATGCCGAGGACCAGAGCGGCGATGGCCGCGATCAGGATGCCCTTCACGAGAACGTCGACCGCGGCGCTGCACAGGCGCAGCCAGATCGTGCGCAGGGGCTGAAGATCGTTCTGGAACTTGTCGGACTTATCAAGACGCTCGATGACCGCGTTGTGATGCGCGGTCTGCTGCGCCTTCCAGCCGTCGATCGAACCGCCCAGCTCGCCCTGCCGACGCGCGATGTCCGTCAGTTGCGAGCCGATGATGGAGACGCTGCCCTCGATGCCGCTGGTGACGCGTTCCAGGTTCTCCACCCGGCGTCCCAGTTCGGCGACCTGCCCTTCGATACCTCTCACACGCTGCTCCAAATGTAACTCCATGAAATTGATTCTGTTCTTGTTTTTCAGTTTGGAATGGCACCCACGGCGCAGCGGATCGCGTGCAGCGTCAACGCGATGGCGGCGCCGCATGGCGCAAGGCCGGTGATGAGTTCAGTGCAGCGGCGGCCGTCGAGGATGCGGTCGGTATGGCCGCGCCGGGCATGGGAGGCGATCTCGCGCGCCCGCAGTTTCCTGCCGATGCGGGTGCTGTGATTGAATGTCCGGACAGCGAGGTACGGCGCCGCCATGGTGAGCCAGAGGGCGGCGACCGACCACAGCCATGTCCATGCCCCGGCATAGGCGAACAGGGTGGTGCAGAGAGCACTGGTGACCGCGAGGGGAACGGCGTAGCTGATGGCGCAGCGCATGAAGGTGCGGGCGCTCGGCAGCCTGATCGCCGTCAGCTCGGCCCGCGCCTGACGGCTGGTGCGGTAGAGCAGCCAGAAAATCGCGGAGGGCAGCAGACCGGCGGGCGCCCAGTACCAGGCCGTGCCCATGAGCGGCAGCGAGGCCATGCAGGCGACGGCGTGCGCGGCGATGAGATACGGCTTGCTGACCCAGTTGCCGCCGTGCAGCGCCGATGCCGCCGAGGTGGACGTCATGAGCGTGGCCGCGATGGCGGTATGAATCGCGCCGGTCACGCGATGCCCCACTTGGCGCGAAGGTAGGCCGTGATGGCTTGGCGGGCCGGCAGGCTCAGGGCGCGCGTGTAGAACAGATGCTCGCCGATGTCACCGGCAAGGGGATCAACCAAGTCAGCCCGTGCAAACAACGTATAGTTTCCAGTGCCGTTGAAAATAGTCGGATTGGCAGATGCGGAGACCAGCGACCCGTTCATTACCGTGATAATCTGGCTGTTGTTGTAATGGGCTTCGATGACTGCTGGAGCTCCCACGGGTACCATTGGGGACGACACGGCGGCGGTCTGGATGGCCGTCGAGGTACCGTCGGTTGATATCGTGGTCGAGGCCTGATCGACGGCGTTTATCTGGTTCCAAAACTCCCGCTGGTTGCCAGTGACCGTATACTTCCCGGCGATGGTCTCGGCCGCGCCCAGGTCGGCGACGCGCTGGATCACGCTGAAGACGCTGAAGGCCGTATAGTTCAGCGTCGGCACATCGGGGATTGTGAGTTGGCTGGCGTTGGTGCCATCATGGCGTCCGCGCAGCGCGGGCCGTCCATTGATGGCGCTGGCGACTAGCCGTGGCTGTCGCAGCGTCGTGCCCTGCGCGGCGTTGTTCCCGCGCCCACTCTTATCACGCCACTGGCTGACGAGGTTGCTGGAAACGGAGAGCGACCCCGGGTCCGTGGCATCGAGCCAGAGCGCCAGACCGGGCACATCGGTCGGCTGGAACTCGCCGCCGAGCAGGGTGAGAAGACGGCTCATATCAGACCGGACGGCTGACGACAGTGAGGGTCCGTGCCGCGGCTTCCGATGCGCTTGAGACGATGCGCAGGAAGCTGACCCCGGCATAGATGGAGGGGTTCAGGGCGACGTAGCGACCTGCGGTGACCGCGACCGAGTAATCCGCCCCGTTCCACTGGATCGTCTGGAAGGTGCCGCTGTCGGAGCTGGCGGCTTGAAAGCTCAGCGACGTGCCGGTGAAGGCGGCGGGCATGTGGATGCCGCAGAGCGTCGAGCCGTTAAGGGCGATGGTGCCGCTGGTCGTCTGACCGTTGGCGATGCTGGCGTCGGTGAAGGCACGAATGGGATTGAACTGGCTGGTCATAACTCCTCAGTGGTGGGGTGATTCTCGTTGGGTCAGCCAATCAGGCCGAGTGCAGGGATCGTGGCGGTCGTCACCACGCCGAAGGCCTGTCCGCTGGCAATGGTCGGAAAGGCGTTCGCGTAGGGGTGGGCCAGCGAGTAGCCGATGCCCTTGAACGCATCGATGGTGGCATCGCCGCCCATCAACCAGCCGAACTCGCTCTCCTGGACGCACTCCATGTTGGGCGTGCCGTTGGAATTGACGGCGTAGTAGTACCAGCCCGCGCTGAGCGTGGCTCCAATGCCGATGGAGAGCGTCGTGTTGGCACCTGAGGCGGGGACGCCGGTGTTGTCGGCCGCCAGCGGTGCACCGAACGGCTTGTTGCCCGCGGCATTCAGCGATTGCTCGTTCTGATAGATGGCGAACTTGACGTTGGTGCCGCCCGCGCCCCCGCCGACCGTGCGCGCGCGCGCCCCGGCGAAGGTGAAGGCGTTTGGCAGGTAGAAGGGGATGAAGTAGATCGTGTCAGGCGCTGCCACGGTGCCCGGCACCGTCAGGCGACGCGTGGTGCTGAACACCTTGGCGGAGACGAAGCCGGGATGCACCTGCGGCCGCTCCGCTCGCCAATCAACTCCGTCGACGTGGTTGGAGCTAAGGCTGATGCGGTCCCATCCCTTCACGCCGTTGCGCTGGGCTGTCATGGCGCTGTTCTTGACGAACATGCCGGGCACGTACTTGCCGGTGGATGGCCGGGCCGAGGCCTCCCGGACGCAGAAATTCTTGATCTTGCGGAAGGTCGCCGCGTCGGTCGGATCAGAGCCTTCGATGTGGTACCAGATGCGCTCGCCTGCGGTGAGCAGGTTGCCGATCCCGAGGTTGCCGCTGTTGTAGCCAAGCGCGGTAGGATCGCAGAAGCCGGTATTGTCGTGCAGGTGCACAGCACCGGCGCCGTTCTGGATGCGCGAGACGTTGCGGATCTGGCAACGGTTGACGATGATCCCCGACGCGTTTTGGTTGTTGATGGCGCACGGCGTGATCTGGTCTTGCCATCCGCCTTTGACCGAGGCGTGACGATTGGCGTGGGTGAGTTGCGGATCGCCATCCATGACGACACCCTCGAAGGTGATCCCCTGGTTCGCGTCTGCGATGGTGAAAACCGTGAGCGCCGCGCGGTTGAACCGGAGCATGGAGCCGCCCCGGAACACCACGTTGTCGCAGCGCATGCCGGTGCCATCGATGGCGACGCTGTTCTCGTGGCCGTTGATGATGGTCCCTTCAAAGAAGCTGTCGCGGAAATAGCCGGTGTCCGAGCCAAGCCGCACGCCGTTGCCGCGACCGATCTCGGTCTCGGTAATTGCCGGGTCGAGCCAGCCGTTGCGCGTGAACATCTGCCCGTAGCCCCAGTCGGAATACTTCGCAACCGTGGGCAAGGTGCGCACCAGCTGGTTGCCCCATGCGGTGATGAAGTAGGCCCCCGGCTGCGCTGTCGTCGGGCCATTGGCCATGAAGTGCTCGTAGAGCGCCTGCACCGTGCCACTGGCGGCGACGGGCTGGCCCGGTGCTGCCGCGAGTGCTCCCTGCACCAGAGCCGACGTCAGGTAGACATAGTCGGCGCCGCTGTTCAGGCCGTCGATCGCGCCCCGGTCGATCACGTCATGCACGATGTTGTTGGCGAGGATGCCGCCCATGAGGGGCGTATTGCCCTCGAATCCCTGGAAGCTGGCGGACAGGCCGTGTTGCTTCGGGCGGTAGACGCGGTTGTTGGCGATGATGAAGCGCTTGCCGCCCATGAAGCGGACGCCTTGCGTGTCGATGAACGTGCCGCCGATGCAGACGAAGCCGTCGCGTACCGGGAAAGCCTCGCTGTCCTCGCTATGCCAGGCCACGGCATCGTCGTCGCACCAGGCCACATATGGATTGAAGACGACCACGTCAGAGCAGGCAGACGTGTTGATGCCGTCCCGCGCGCTCCATCGAACACGCGGGTTGATGATGCGGGCCCGGTCGCAGGCGCGCAGCGCAATGGACATGCCGCGGGCATAGTCGCAGCCAACATTCTCGATGGTCATGTCGCTGCATTTGTAGAAAAGGATCGGCGTGCGCCCCAGGTCGTTCTGCTGGGTGAGCCACTTGCCTTCCATGCTGAAGTTTCGCAGGGCGATCTCGCTTACCCACGGATAGGCGGCGGGGCGGTGCAGCGGCGTGATGCCGTCAGCGTCGGCATACTTCAGGATGGTGCGGTCCATGCCCGCGCCTTCCAGGGTCCAGTTGCCGACTTGGGGCAGCACCAAGGAGCCGTTCAGGATGTAGGTGCCGTCGGGCATGTAGATGCGACCGCCACCAGCCGCCTCGATGGCGGCGAATGCAGCATTGAAGGCCGCGGTGTCGTCCGTGGAGCCGTCACCCTTCGCGCCGCCCGCATAGGCCGCGTCTTTGATGTTCATCGCGCCGTCGAGCGGAGCGATGGTCAACGTACCGGTGCCGTCGTTGTAGGTGGCAGAAATGCCTCCGGCCCCACGGATGAGTGCTGCCACGCGGTCATCGACGCGCTCGTCGGTGTGATAACGGTTCGACGACCCCTCAGGGATGTCGTCCGTGTTGATCGTGACCGGCCCGCTCTTGCCGTTGATGCTTGCAACACCGGTGGTGATGATCTGGGCGGCTGCCGCCTCGCTGCCGCTTACCACCACTGCGGTCTGCGGCTCGTATACTCTCACGACGTCGGTCATCGGGTGCTACCATGGATAGCAACGCTATCTTGTGCGGCAATAATGGCCGCTTGCGTCTGATGATTAAAAGCCGCGTTGAACGCTTCTTCCTTTTTCATTGTTAAAACCTCTAAGTTGTAGTACATGACTCAATAATTATGATTTATGATTGTCTTTATCGATTCCGCTTCTATCCCTCACCCGAACAGGAAGAATTGCTCGTCAAGACCTTCGGCTGCGTGCGCTTCGTTTATAATCAAGCGAGGCAGGAACGAGAGGCTGCTTGGGTTGAGCGGAAAGAGCATTGCAGGTACAAGCAGACGAATGCTTTGCTGACAAAGTTAAAGGCTGACCCGGCCCGCACTTGGCTTCGAGAAGTATCATGCGTCCCATTGCAACAAGCACTTCGCCATTTAGACGAGGCCTTCACCAATTTTTTCCGGAAACGCGCGGCTTACCCGCGATTTCGTTCCAAACAGGGCAGACAGAGCGCTGAATTCACCAAAAGCGGCTTCCGTTATAAGAACGGCCAGATTTGGCTTGCCAAAATGGCGGACCCATTGAGCATTCGATGGTCCCGCCCGCTTGACGCCCCACCATCCACCGTCACGGTTATTCGCGAAGCAGATGGCCGCTGGTATGTCGTATGTCGCACAGGTAAGGCGGTCGCTCCCTTGCCCGCTAACGACAATGCTGTCGGCATCGACCTTGGCTTGGCACACTTCACCACGCTCTCCACCGGAGAGAAGATCGACAACCCACGACACCTCTCTAAGCGCCTTAAGCGATTGGCGCATCTTCAGCGCCGTGCCGCGAGGAAGCAGAAAGGATCGAAAAACCGAGTGAAGGCCAACCTGAAAGTGGCCCGCGCCCATTCCGCCGTGCGTCATGCGCGGCAAGACTTCCTGCACAAGCTTTCCACGCGCCTGATCCGTGAGAACCAAACGATCTGCGTGGAAACCCTGAACGTGCAGGGCATGGTGAGGAACCGCAAGCTGGCCCGCGCCATCTCGGACGCTGGCTGGGCGCAGTTCGTCTCCATGCTTTCGTACAAGGCCGTCTGGCATGGACGGGCGCTGGCGAAGATCGACCGCTGGCATCCGTCCACCAAGACGTGCAGCGTGTGCGGGACTACTGGGCATGACCTGCCTCTTTCGGTGAGGGAGTGGGATTGCCCGGACTGCGGCGAGCGTCACGACAGGGACGTGAACGCCGCGAAGAACATTCTGGCCGCCGGACTGGCGGTGTCTGCCTGCGGAGGCGATGTAAGACCTGTTGCGGCTTCGGCTGCATAGGCAATCTCCAGCGAAACAGGAACCTGCGTCGTGAGGCTCAGGATGTCCCTTCAAAGAGGGGCAAGATGTCAACGGGTGACCTCCGCGCTGACAAGAATGAGGCCCATCGCGAGACGGCTGACCTTGCCGAGCGTGTCGATCAGCTCGATGTCGTAGTAGCCGCCGGTCGTGGACAGCGCGGCGGTCTGCACCGCGCTCAGGGTGATCGTGACGCGGCCGTTCGGTCCGTCGATGGCGATGCCGCCCTTTGAGCCGGAGTCGAGATCAAGGAAAGTGACGCCAGAATCAATCCTCTCCCGGGCCTGCATGCGGGCCGTGTAACCGGTCAGGTCAACGGGCGTGAACGTCGTGCCGCTGAGGGTGCCCTTTTCGAACAGCTTCTCGAAGTCGCTTCCCTGATAGATCTTCAGATTGAACTCAATCGGTGGTGTGGTCATAAATCTCCCGAGTGGTGGATGAGGTTAGTAGAGAAGGACGATGCGGCCGGGATTGCCGTCAAGCGCACCGCTGATGCCGCCTTTTCCGGCAGGAGAGGCATAGTTGGAGTCAGCGGCATTGGAGGCGTTTTCGTTCGTGGCCGCAGTCAGGATGGAATTGGCGACCTGCAGCGGGTGCGCATACGAGGAACCGCCGCCGCCGGAGCCGGAGGCCCCGCTCGCCGATCCCCCGCCGCCGCCGAAGTAACCGTCGCCTCCCCCGGCACCGGTCTCCACCTCACCTGCACCGCCACGAAGGAAAGTGCCCGCCGTTGCGCCAGCATTTCCGGCTGTGCCACCACCGCTCTGCGAGCCATCTCGCGAGCCACCGCTAGCGGCGACACCAGGACGTCCCGCTGAGCTGCTGTGGTTCGCTCCGCCCCCAGAGCCGGCGACAAGCAGGAGCGTGATGTCGCCCAGTGCAGACTTGCGCCAGAGTGCAACGAGACCGCCCCCGAACGAGGCGCTGGTGGTCGTCGTGCGTCCGGGTTGCCCACCAGTGAGGCTAAGCTCGGCGGCAGTGTCATTCGAATTCAGGAAGGAAAGTCCGCCGCGTCCAACTTGCATCATGATCGTGTCACCGGCGCGAACGCTAAAGTCCCCCTGCGCGAAGGCCCCGCCGCCGCCATTATAGGAGCCGTTGAATCCGCCGCCGCCACCAGCTCCCCACAGCTTGGCTCGCATGGTGCCGGACGTAAGTACGGTGAACTCGTAGTATCCTGCCGAACCGTAAGCCTGCGTCGAGCCGCCAACGAAGGGCTCAATGGTCTCATACGCGCTGCCCAAGATGGCGGGACGCGCCAGCCGGCGCGCCAGAGAAGGAGTGAGCAGCTTCATGGTTACGCCGTCAGGTCGATGCGCTTGACCTTGCCGACAATGGCAAGCGAGCTGGCGGCCGAGGCGACGCCTTCGAGCACCACCCCGCCGCGCAGCAGGAACTCGCCGATGGGAATAGCCCCGTCATTCCCTGCCGAGCCGTTGCCGGGGACGGTGAAAGTCATCACGTCCGGGTGGCTGGAACTGCCGAAGCGCAGGGTCAGCGTGCGGGTGCTGGCATTGGCGTTGAACACCGACAGCTCGACCATGTCGGTCTGGTCGGCGTCGCTGGTCGCCGTGTGAATCGTGACGGCGCTGGTGCCGACGCCGATGGGACGACCGTTGGTCGAGCCGGAAAGCGGTAGTGCGGTGATGGTGCGTGCCATAAGTCTCCTTAATCAGGCAAAGAGTGATGCGCCGAGGTAGATGCTCACCTCGTCGATGGATGGGCTGAGGTCGGTGTTGCTGATGCTGCGGCCTTGCCCGTCGAGGTTGCCGCCGAGCTTGGGCGCGGTATCGGCCTCCACGGAGGCGATGCCCACCGCAGGGCCATCCGGCCCGGTCGTCAGCAGCGTCCAGCTGGCCAGCGTGCCGGAGCCATTGGTCAGGGTGACGTTGATGGTCAGCGTGCTGGAGGTGCGGGCCGTCACGACGCCCCACATGTAATTGTTCGCGTTCGCCGTCGAGGCCGCCTTCACCCAGTCCCCGACGCGGATCGGCACGGCGGTGTCGAGGTTTTCCGCGACGGTGAAGACCTTGCTGCCGGTCCCGATGGCGAGCGAGCTGGTCGAGGTGGCCAGCAGGCGCGAGGAGACGGCACCGACGGCCCGGTCGGCCTGTGCCTTGCAATCGTCGGCCTGCACCTTGACGCCCTGCGCGATGATGGCGACGTCGCCCACCGAGACGGTCAGGTTGACCTTGTAGCCTCTAGCGGCCATGCCGTAGGGATTGCTGACCTGGTTGTAGGGGCTCGGGTTGTACTGGAGAGCGCGGGCGATGGAAGCCAGCTGGGTCGGCGTGTAATCGGCCATCTAGAGAACCTCTTTGATGCTGAGCGGGATGCGGTCGTGCGCCGTGGCGGCGATGGTGATCAGGTCGAGCTGCTGGAGTCGCGCCAGATAGGCGGTGCGCAGCAGCTGCAGGTCGTCGTCCGGGTCGAGCCAGAAGAAGAAGGACTTCGAGACGTCCTGCTGGCGCTGAAGCTCGTAGAAGAGCGAGAGCGCGGTCTCGCGGGAGACATGGGACAGCTCGCCCTGGAACAGGCGCGGCTTGTCGCGCTCCTCGTAATACTCGACGCCGCCGTCCGCCTCGCTGACGAGGCTGCGACTCATGAAGCCGTAGCCGGAGCCGAACGAGACGCCGATCGGGAACTGCCGCGCCGTCGCGGGCTCGCACAGCCCGGCCTCGACGTAGCCCGCCGGGTTGTTCAGATCGACGATCTCCACCTCGAAGGCGTGCGCCGCCGGATTGTCCGGGATCAGCAAGGGCCGGTTGAGGCGGGTGCCGACCAGCTCCTCGTCGGTGTAGGTCGCGTCCCACAGGTTGCCGCTGTCCCAGTCGGCCTCGGGATCGTCCTCGTCGTAGACCTCGGGGAGCACCGGCAGGAATCCGCTGTCGTAGA
This sequence comes from Skermanella rosea, assembly GCF_016806835.2. NCBI lineage: Bacteria > Pseudomonadati > Pseudomonadota > Alphaproteobacteria > Rhodospirillales > Azospirillaceae > Skermanella > Skermanella rosea. The sequence goes on from NZ_CP086115.1 coordinate 95,081, forward strand.
CCAGCTCGGTGCGCAGCGCGTCGAAGAAGGTGCGCACCCGGTACGTGGCGTATTTCGTCAGGTTGTGCCGCAGCAGAGCAATGAGCCCCAGCTTGCGGGTGTCCGAGAAGGTGCCGACGAAGCGCGTGTCGATGGTGTTGAGGCTGGCGCTGCGCCAAACCTTCGCCTGCGGGGTCAGGCCGAGATGCGTGACCGGGTATCCGGGCGCGGAGGCGCCGGGCGCGGTGAAGGTGCAGTCAGCGCGCCAGCTCGGGATTCCAATGATCGGTGGTGCCATAAATCCTAGACGAGAACTCGAAGTTCCGCCGTGCGGGTGTTGGCCCGCACGCGGTCGCCGTACACGACGGCCAGTTTTCCGTTGGCCATGCCCTGCAGCGGCTGGGTCAGGCGGATGACGGCGCCGATGTCGACCAGCGCCGCCACGCCGGGGCCGAAGCTCACCGTGACCTGGTACTCGCGGCGCATCGCCCCGAAGAAGGCCAGCAGCTCGTCGCGGATCACCTCGGCGTCGGTCTCGCTCAGCAGCAGCGTGTCGAACTCGCGCACCTCGGCGTTGCCGTACTTGGCGGCCACGGCGGCGCTCACCACCGGGTCGGTGGTGCGGTACTGCGTGGTGAGGAATTCGCGGTCGGCGAGGCTCACGGCATCCGCGACGTCGCTCTCCTGCAGGGGCGTCCAGTTCGGCGCGTAGCGGACCCGCACCTCCTTGGCCGGTACCCAGCCGGTTTCGATGGGCTCGCAGCGGATCAGGTCCTCGTCGTCCTGCGCGGCGGCAGAGAAGAGGCCGAAGCGCTGGAACTCGGCGACCGGCGTGCCGGAGGGTGCCGCGAGCCGGTAGGCACGGTAGACGCCGAGCCGGTCGGGCAGGTAGACCGTCATCACGGAAGCCGCCAAGCGGTCGCACACGTCGCGGAACGTCTCGTCGCCGGTCACGTAGTAGCCCGCCTCGAAGGGGAACGGCGAGGCGATGGCCGTGAAGTCGTCCTCGTTGACCGTGCCGCCGGCGTCCTCGATCCATGCCTTCAGCAGCATCGGGGCGTAGCGCTCGATGAAGGTGGGCTCGATCGTCACGTCGATGGTGACCGGCCCGCCCGAGAGGTTGTTCGAGCCGCCCAGCTTGATGAGGCTCTCGGCCTTGCAGGTGACGTAGTAGCCCTGGATCGGGTTGTAGGCCGCGAGCGTCGCCGCGTCGGGAAAGTCGCCGCCGGTCGAGCCGGCCGCCGATCCGTCGAGCGTCCACTCGGCACCCCGGAAGCGCACCTTGTCGATGCTGTGGGTGGCGGCGCGGTTGCCATCCTTGTCATAGTTCCAGCCGAAGATCCGGGTCGAGCTGTTGAGCAGCACCGGGCGAATGTTGATGAGCCTGCCCGAGGCGCGCGGCTTGCGCTGGCCCTTGATGTCGTCCGCCGTGCCTTCCAGCCCGGTGGTTCCGCTGTTGGTCCCGGCGAAGGTGGCGGGCGACGCGGGCTCGTCCAGCTCGCGCATGCGGCTTTCCCAGCCGATGGCGTAGGTTTCCGTGCCGGGGGTGATCTGCGTGGCGCGCGCCGAGATGACGGTCGTGAAGTCGCCGTAGAGGCCGTCCGCCTCGCCCAGCTTCAGCGTGGCGTCGCGCCCGAAGCCGAGGTCGAGCCATGCGTCGAGCCCGCCGTCCGGGTTCTTGAAGCGGATCGTGCTGTAGCCGATCTCGCCGCCGCCGAAGCGCTGGTTCGAGAACACGCTGCGCTGCACGGCGATGCCCGCCACGTCGCCCTCGATGCGCGGCTCGAAGAAGCCGGGGCCGCTCGGGTGGTTGTAGCCCTCGCCCGTGCATTGGCGGATCGCCACGTCGTCGGCGTCGTCCCGCGCCGTGGTCTCGTAGAGCCAGATCAGCGTCATGCGGCGCGGTTCCAGCTCTGGCGCTCGGTCTCGGAGACGAGGCGCTCGAAGCTCTGGTTGAGGTTGGCGAGTTGCTCGGCGCTGAGCGTGCCGGACGCGGCCTGCACGCGGATCAGCGTCTGCATGTCCTGGCGCAGCCCGTTGATGGCGCTGCTCATGTTGTCGTTGGCCGCCGGACGCGACGGCGAGGTGAACTGGGGCAGGCCCAGCGCCGCGCCGCCCTGCAGCGCGCGGGCGTTGGCGGCCGGGTCGATGTTGAAGAACGCCGTGGCCCTGCCCTCCCCGAACTCGCCGGTGAAGCCAGCGGCGCGCATGATGTTCATCGCGGTCTGGCTGGTGATGAGCCCCTGCTGAACGGCCTGCACGAACAGGTCGTTGGCGTTGCCGGACGCCACGTTGCCGAAGGCGCTTTCCAGCACCTCGGCCTGACGTTCGGCGGCGGCGAGGATGCCCTGCTGGATCTCGAGCTGGCGCTCGGCCACGCTGCGGGCCGCTTCGGCGAGGCTCTGCGACAGGGCGCGATCCTCTTCGAAGGCGGCGTTGAAGCCGTTGACCTGGCCAGACAGCTCAAGGAACTGCGGCAGCAGGTCGGCCAGCTGCTCCTGCGCGGAGACGTCGCCCAGACGGGCGCGGGTACCGGCGTCCTGCACCATGCCGCGCAGGCTGTCGAGGTTGGCGGTCGGGGTCAGCGGGGTGTAGCGGCCGTTGGTCAGCTCGAAGATGATGCCGCCCAGGCGCTCGCCGACGGCGGAGTAGCGCCGCGACAGCTCGCCCGCCATCTGCACCGCCTCCTGCTGCTGGCGATTGTTCTGCTGTTGGATGCGGGAGATGTTCTGCTGGTGGAGCGCGGTCAGGCGGGACATCTGCTCCTGCGTCAGGCCCAGCTCGGCGGCGCGCTTCATGTTCGCCTCGTACTGTGCCGTGGCGGAGGCGATCTCGGCGTAGCCGGGCAGGATGTTGTCGAGGAGCGCCGTGTCGATCTGCTCGACGAAGGCCTTGCGCAAGTCGTCGCGGGTCAGCGCGTTGACGATCTCGCTCAGCACCTCTTCGGCGGTCCTGCCCTCGGTGGAGAGGTTCCTCAGCGCCGGGATCAGCTCGGCGTCCATCACGGCGGAGAGGTCGCCGGAGGCGTCCAGCACCAGCTTGAGGAACCGGGCGAGGCCGTTGTCGCTGTCCTCGGGGTCGAACGTCACCGTGTCGAGCGGGTTGCGCTGCGACCAGTCGCCGAAGCTGAGGAATCCGGTGCCGTCGTCGGCGCCGCCCTGCAAACCCTGGATGAACGAGGTGTCCAGACCGGCCGCGCGCAGCGTCTGAAGCGCGCTGTCGAGCTGCCCGCCGAGGCCGGTGGCATAGCTGCCGTCCATATGCTTCGAGCGGATATCGGCGGTGCGGAAGTTCGTGCCCCTCGTGCCGAAGCTGCTGGCCGGGTGCGGGCGCGGGCCGGAGAAGGCACCCAGCATGTCGAGCGCGGTGTAGGCAAGCCCGACGCCGCCAAGGACGGTGGAGGCGGAAAGCCCGGCCCCGGTGAGCAGCCCCGGCGCGGCCGGGCCTGCCGCTACGGCGGAAAAAGGTGCGCCCATGCCGAACAGTCCGGGTGCCGCGGCGGCGGCGGCTGAGTTGATGCCCGCCGAGATGCCGCTCGTGAGGCCCGAGGCATTGCCGAGGAAGCTTCCGCCGCTGGACAGGAGCGAGGACGCGCCGCCGGACGATGCCCGCCCGCCCCCGAGGCTTATGCCGCCACCGGAAAGCACGCCGTTGAACAGCTGCATGCTGACCAGCTCGGCGGCCATGCGGATGAAGACGCCCTTGATGGCGTCGGCGGCATCGGCGGCGCTGTCGATCGAGCCGTCGAAAACACCCTCGAACATGTCGGTGAACGAGTCCTGGATGCCCCGGATGGCATTCCGGTAGGGCTCAAGCATCAGATCGGCGTTGCGATCCTGCTCATCCGCGAATTCCTCCATGCGATCGCTGAGCTTTTTCACTTCGCCCTCAAGCTCGTTGCTGAAGGCGTCGTCATCATCGCCGAAAATGTTGCTGACCTTATCGGCCAGCTTCTCGACCTCCTTGCGCGTCGCGGCAACGGCTGTGGTGGTGCGCTGGAACTCCTTCACCCCCTTGTTCGAGGTCTCGTCGATCCGCGTCTGGAGCCGGTCGCCCATGGCCTCCTCGACCTTGTAGAGCTCGCGCTGCAGCTCGACGATCTCCTTGCCCATCGACTGGATGGCGTTGATACGTGAGGCGTCGGCAATGGGGCTGCCCAGGGGATTGCTGGCCAGCTCCTCCATCTCCTTCTCCGCTTCGCGGATCTGGAGGCGCAGCTCGCCCGCCTGGTCGGTCAGGTCGGACAGCTTGATCTTCTGGTACTCGCCGGCCAGCAGGTTGATGCGGTCGGCGGCCCATTGCGCCGCCTCGCCGATCGCGTCAAACACGGAGGAAAGGCCGTCGATGACGCCGCTCTCGTCCGCCACGGTGGCGGCAAGATTGCGGATGGCATTCCTCATCAGAGTGCTCGCGGCGTCGTAGGTGTTCGCCATCTTCTCGGCGGCGCCCTCGTTGGCCGACAGGGCTTCGATGAGCGGCCCCTTGATCTCTTTGGTCGCGACCTGACCTGTGGCAATGAAGTCCCGCAGTTCGCCGACATTCTTACCCAGCGCGGCGGCGAGGCGCTGCATCGAACCCGGAATGCGCTCGGTGACCTGGCGCAGATCCTCCATCGTGACCGTGCCGGAGCCCAGCACCTGGCTCAGCCCGTAGAACAGGAGCTGCTGATCGCCCGCGGTGAGGTTCATCGCCCGCATGTTGTCGTTGGTCAGCTCGAGGATGCGGCGCATTTCCGCCATGTTGAGCGCGCCGGACTGGACGGCGGGCAGCAGGCGGGCGTAACCGTCGGCGAGCTGGAGCACGTCGATGCTCTGGCGCTGCGCCGTTTCGTTGATGTAGGCGAGCGCTTCCTGCGACCGGGAGGCGGAGCCGGTCAGGGCGTTGAACCGGGCCTCCAGCGCCTGCATCTCGCGGCCAGACTGGACCATCTGATCGAAGCCGCGCTTGGCGGCGGTGACCGCTACGGTGACGGCCCCGATCTTCAGCGCGGTGCGGGTGAAGCTGGCGCCGATCGCACCTTCCGTCCGCTGGGCCTGCTGACCAAGGTTGGCCATCTGCCCGTCGATCCGGTTGAGCGACGCCTGAAGCTGATCGGTACGCGCCCGCAGCTCAATGATCATCTGGTCAAGTTGCATCAGTGCTTTTTGGTTTGGCGTTTTCCTGCTTCACCCACTCGCGGATGTCCTGGACATCGGAGGCGGTGATGCGAGCTTTTCGGGGTTCGTCCTTGATGCCGTTCACGCGTTTCCAGCCGGTCAGAGCCCGGTGGAGGTCATGCAGCGTTGCGGCGTAGAAGGCGTCCGGCGTCCAGTGAAGGACGCCCATCGCGAATTCGGCGTAGGCGTCGGCCCAGTGCCCTACGCGCTCTTCGACTTTCCCTCGGTGCGCTCAACCTTCGGGAAGATGCCGTTGAGGAACGAGAGGGAGGCCTTGAACAGCTCCTGCTCCTTGGTGCCGATATCGTTCATCAGCCCTTCGGCGACCTCGTCAAAGGTCACGTCCTTGATGCCATTGGCGCGCAGGGCATGGAACAGCACGGCGGAATTGACCGTGATGCCAAGGGACATGGCGTCGATGCCGACCTGCAGGATGGGTTTGCCCGTGGCCTGCTCGATGGCGAGGATCGCCTTGACGTTGGGCAGCACGGTGTATTCCTTGCCGTCCAGCGTGAAAGTGACCTCGCCGCGGGTGTGGGTGGTGCCGGTCATGATCAGGCGCTCGGCGTGTGCGTGACGGCGCCGGCCGACGCGAAGGTGACGCTGTAGGTCTGCGTGCCGCCTTCCTCACCCGCGATCTCGAACTGGG
>NZ_CP086116.1 GCF_016806835.2 Skermanella rosea
CCGCCCTTCGTGCCGGCAACGGAAATCACCCGGGCCATGAACATTCTCCTTACGTTCTTGCATGGTTACGTGTAATATAGGAACCGTGATAACGCTCTTATGCGTTTTCTCTGAAACAAGGAACAAGGTCAAGGCTCATGACCACGTTCGGATGTCGAGGAATTCTGATGAGTGCCATCCTGCTGCCCGACACCATCCCGGCCGGAGAGTTCCGCATCACGGTCCGGTGGGGCGGTGCGCTGTTCCTGGTTGGTATTCCAACGAACGAGGTTCTGAGGACCATTCTGGAGTTCGAGGAGTTCGTCGGGCCCGCGCTGAACCTTCGGGACCTGCGGGGCGACGTTCTGGGTGCCGACGGCTGCAGGATGGCGGCTAGGGTTGCGGCTGGCGCCGCTGACGGGGTGACGGTGGCGGCGGCGGCCTTGTGGTTGTTCCTCTACGAGCCGGGCGCCAGAGCCGAGGGGCGGCTCATAGAGTTGGGGCACTTGGTTGCCCCCGGGGGGTCGGCTTGGCTTAAGGCCGAGACCGATCCGAAGGGCGCAGAGTGGTCGTTCACGCTGGCGGCCGGCGACGCCTGGAGTACGGACGATTTCGACCGTCCCTCGCCCCAAGATAATCCCTGGGGGCTATAATGGGCACGCTGCAGCAAGCCCTCGACGATAAGGACACCCTCGTCCTCGACATCGAGTTCGCCGACGGCGACCGTCAGACCCGGTGCCCAGCCTCGATCTTCTGGCTGGGGACCTCGCTCCTGTGGGCTGATCCAGGCTGGCCAACAACGCCATCCCATGCCTTCCACCTGGTGCCCGGCGAGCTAGAAGGGGAGGGGCCCTGGATACTCACCCCGGCCGACGCCGAGATGCTCGCCCGGATCACCGTCCGCGAGCTGGTGCCGGGCGAGCAGCCGGCGACCGAGGAATTCCTCGTCTGGGAGACCTACCGCGCATCGCCGGAGGGCCGGCCGTTCACCAGCGCTGCGGCGCTTGAGGCGGCGGCGGCTTTTTTCAGCCTGGATGTTTGACTGTCTCACCCGGCGTTGCCGTACCCTGATCCGATCAATCGGGTATTTCGAGTTCCCAGATGGCGGGTATATGCGCCTGGATGGCGCGTTCATCCAAGAATGGAAGGGTGCCGGTATCAGGGTTCGAGTAGCAGCGGAACAGGAAGTCCGACTGGCGCCGTCAGCCGCGCCACTTTCCGTAACGCCCGTTCCGCGACATACAATTCGAAGCGAACAGCATTCCAGAACTTGAAATTTTCCGGGCAATCGTGCCGCGGCTGGTGGACGCGCCCTTTCGTGGCCGTCCTGGGGCGCCGATTTTCAGGCGGGCGGCGGATGTTCGGGTATTCGATCCGCCATGCCCGACCGTAGAGCAAGCGCACAATGGATTTGTGCGCTATCCAGTACCGGAACGAAGCGGACCGCCTACTGTTTGAACATATTATTTAGACAGTATTCATTTGCTCCCTGTTTCATAGCATTTACAAATTCCTGACGCTTAACTATTGTCGAACCGCGGACTGCCATATAAGCTGAATCAATCAGTTTGTCCACAAATTGCATCGTCTCGTAATCCTGATCGTATCCTTCTTCCAAGAAAGCCTGATGAAAAAGGCTTCGCACTTCATCACGAGGCATCCCGTTTTGCCTGGCAATCATTATTTTCTCCGCCATGCTTGCAACAACTTTGCAATCGGTCTGGCTTGCGTGAGAAGGCATTGCTGTAGCTACAATAAAGAAAATTGCTGCTGTGGCCGCCAATTTACACATTTAACGTTTCCGCCCGTGAAGATTGTCCATCATTTCGCTGAAAATGAGCTCTAAATCCTGACATAAACGTCGTCCGGCCATGGTGTAGCCTCTATGTCCCCGTATTCCCCCTTCTGGATTGAGCGGATATGATCGAAAAACTCGATCACGAAGGCACCACAGTCGTCCCTGTCCTGGAATTCCAACATAGTAGGCTCCGAGACGATGAGACAGTCTTGTGATGTCTCCCAACCCAGCCTCTGTAAGTTTGCGTTGTAGGCGGTAGCCCGTTCGAGACTAGGGTCCCGCTCGCGCATCAATTTGACCATTTCTGCCCAGACCCCGCGTTTCCTGAGGACGCTCAGGTTCATTCCGGGCTCTTTGTGGAAATGCACCCTGAAAACCAGAATCATGGTACGGGCTCCGATTCCTGATCAGTGGCACGACGGCTCTGCGCATGCCGCGCCAGTGGAAAAACAGTCTACACATAATCTGCCACCGAGCATATCCGGCTCACAAGTCAATTCCGCTGCGGCGGCTGCTACCCGAAGGGCCGCTCTACTGACCATGACTGCGGCTGATGATGAGGCTCTGGATCTCGATTTCCAGGGACTGCGGAGGCCCTCTCCAGATGTGATTGCTCACGGGGTTGGCGGTCGGTAAGCGGTCAGGCAACGACGAAGGTGCCGTCGATCAGGTCGCGGAGGCGGTCCAGGCGGATTGGCCTTGGCGGCGCAGCGCGGCCGAAGATGCCCGTGCCGATGCCGAACTGAAGCGTGAGGAAGCCGAGCGGGAACGGAATGCGGTGTTCCAGCGCCACATCGAGGCGGAACGGATGCGCGCAGTGGCCGACGAGCAGCGTCAACTCCTGGAGGAGATGCGGGAAACCGTTCGGCAGTACGAGGCTCTTTTGGCTCGGAACGGATAAAGGGTTTCTTCGCGTTCTGGTAGGTGCCGGAAGGCCCGTCTTGCGCATATGGATGTTAGGAAAACCTGCCGAGAGTGATCCTGCCAGTCAACTCCTAGTAGGTGTCTTGGTTCCCCAATCGGACTTCCTGTTCCGCTGCTGCTCGGACCCCGTATCGTCCGCCATGACCAGCTAAACAGGCTAGCAGCGCTAGGATTGTGGAATTCTACTTAAGGAAGTGAACGGCGAGGGATAACGCTTAATACCGCATTCAGTAAATGCTGACTCTTGAAGAGGGCGCACCGTCCTGGCGAGAGGCTTCTACCGGGGCTTGTGGGATCGGGCAGTTTGTGATTCGGTTTCACCGCATTGATCTGCGGAGGGACATGATGGTGGCTGTTGCGATCCGACGAGACATCGAGGCCAGTGAGTTGCGGCGCCTTGCCCGTCTGGAGCGGGATGGTCGGGTATCCAGCCGGCTTCTGGCGCTGGCGGCGGTGCTCGATGGTGTCAGCCGCGAACAGGCCGCTCGCATCGGGGGAATGGATCGGCAGACCCTGCGCGACTGGGTTCACCGCTTCAACGAAGCGGGTGTTGCGGGCCTGCGCGACCGTGCCCGGCCTGGGCGGCCCTGCCTGCTGGCCGAGGAACTGCTCCCGGAACTGGCCGCCCTGATCGCGGACGGTCCGCAGGTCGAGCGCGACGGTGTGGTCGAGTTCCGGCTGTCCCATATCCGCGCGTTGTCGCTGCGGCACTTCGGCGCCGACTACAGCCAGGGCGGCATGCACGCCGTGCTGCGCCGGATGGGCTTTTCCTGGCTGAAGCCCCGGCCGATCCACCCCAGGACCGACCTTGCGGCCCAGGAGACATTTAAAAAAACTTCGGCCAGACGCTGGCATGCATCCGTGATCAGCATCCCGAAGTCGAGCGGGTGGAGGTCTGGTTCCAGGACGAAGCCAGGGTCGGCCAGAAAGGCTCGCTGACCCACCTGTGGGCACCGACCGGCACGCGGCCTCGAGCGGTGCGCGACCATCGCTTCAAATCCGCCTACATCTTCGGCGCGGTTTGTCCGGAGCGCGACACCGGGGTGGCGCTGGTGGTCAGCCGGGTCAGCACCGAGGCGATGAACCTCATGCTCGCCGAGATCAGCCAGGCCGTCGGCAAGGCCGCACACGCCGCCGTGCTGATCGACGGCGCCGGCTGGCACGTCGCAAACGATCTCGAGGTGCCGGCCAACATCACCTTGGTCCCGCTGCCGCCCTACAGCCCGGAACTCAATGCCATCGAGCGTCTGTGGCAAGTCATGCGCGACACCTTGCTCTCACACCGCCTCTTCACCGATCTCAACCACATCATCGAGGTCTGCTGCACAACTTGGAATACTCTGATCAGCCAGCCCGGACGGATCCAGTCCACATGCGGTTACCCCTGGGCCCTACCAGTCAGAACTTCCTGAATTTAGTATAATCCGTCTTTTTCGTCTCTACAGCCAACTTTGCCCGATTCCGGCAGAAAATTTTCTGATAGTATTTTTTATACTTACGCAAAATAAATCTTTGGATTTTTGATATTGTTGCAAATATTCCAGACCTTTTTGTAAATTCGATATCCATCTGATTTCGAACTTTCAAAGTAATAAACCTAAGTTTTTTGATATACAAATCATTATTTTTGGAGCTATTTTCTTGCGATCCTAATGAAACATATATAGTATCTCTCATTTTGAATATATTATCTGACACCTGTCTACTAAACAATGCAGGAGTCTGCAGCACAATATCGTCAACGTCTTGCAACTCTGAAAAACTGAAATCTATATTACTTCTTTGTTCTGCATTACTAAATTTAATGTACAATTTATTTACCTTATCGTATAGCTTCTTTCTCTCTGAATAGAGATCATGATTCATTTTCTTGTGTTCTAGCGCAAATGCTCTCCAGCTCAAGATGATGGCGATAACGCCCGTGGTGCATGTACCAACCGCGGACGCGATATCAGCCCAATTGGGTCCGTCAGCCATATTCCCTCTCCCCCCGACCGACCGGCTTATAGACGTCCAAACTTGTCCGATAAACATGTTTGTGAAAAGTGGGGTTTGGCCTTCCTTAGCGTATAATCCTCTCTGGGGTGACAACACGGAAGTGATCAGATTGTCCGGTTCGTAAGAACGTAGACGGAACTCGTCAGGTCGGGTGATCGGAAGCGTCCGAGATACCTTCGCCGAGCGCGGCATACAGTGCGGTCTTTCCCACCTTGATCCGTGCCACAGCCTCCCGAACCGTGAGGCCCTGGGCAATGAGCACCCTGGCCCGACGGAGCTTCTCTTCCGTCACCACTGGCCTGCGGCCGCCCCGGCGACCGCGAGCGGTGGCGGCGTCGAGCCCGGCGCGTGTGCGTTCCCGGATGAGGTCGCGCTCGAACTGCCCGAGAGCGCCGAAGATATGGAAGATCAATCGGCCGCCGGACGTTGTGGTGTCGGTCGCTTCCGTCAGGGAGCGGAAGCCGACGCGTTCACAGTCTCAATCAGGTGCGGCAGCGAGCGGCCGAGACGGTCCAATTTCCAGACCACCAGCACGTCACCGTCCCGCATGAAGGCCAAGGCGGCCATCAACCCCGGACGGTCGGTCCTGGCGCCGGACGCCCTGTCCTCGAACACCCGGACGCAGCTGGCTCTGGCAAGGGCGTCGAGTTGCAATGCCAAGTCCTGGTCGGCCGTTGAGACCCGCGCGTAGCCGATCGCCACCATGCCGCCCCGCCTTCTGTCTGCAAACCCGTCCGGCAAACTAGGTGTCCGGAAAGGCATCGTCAATGCGGGTTGACGGACAGATGGGCGGTTGGCCGGCAAACGGCTGTTTCGCGGACGGCGGGGCGTCTGCCTTGGGCCGGAAATGGACGGGCAGCTTATAGATCTAAAAATTGCAAAAACTGCCGTTGAAGATTGCGATCTCGAGAGACGTGTCACACTATCGCGTAAAATGGAGGTGTTAATGGCGCACGATACTGACCGAATCGAGGAGTTCGACCCTGAATCCTCAATCCTCTTCCTTGGGTCCGGGTTCAGTCTCGGAGCGACCAATATCTCGAACGACAGTCCACCGAACGGCAAGGGGCTGCGGCGCCATTTCATTCAACAACTCAAGCTCCCGGCGGATACGGACTATGATCTGCAGGTTCTCAGCGAGGAGTTCGCCGAGGATAACCCCCGGAAGCTTCGTGACGAACTCTACAGGATTTTTCGGCTGACCGCATTAACTGCGGGACAAACGGCCGTGCTCGACGAGCCATGGCGACGCATCTACTCAACTAACTACGATGATGCAGTAGAATTGCATCGGTTGAGCAAGAAAGCACCGCCGAACGCGTTCGATGTTTCCGAGCCGGTTCCGAACAAATTGCCTCATGGAGCAGTCGTGCATCTCCACGGCAGCATCCGGCTGATCACGCCGGAGAACGTGAAGGAGAGTCTCGTCCTCGGCGAGGGTTCCTACGTGAACCAGTACGTCATCCGCTCGCCGTGGTACGACCAATTTCAGCGCGATCTCGCCTTCGCTAGCGCCCTTTACGTCGTCGGCTATAGCCTCGCCGACTACCATATCGCTGGCCTGTTGATGGCCAATCCGAAGCTCGCCGAGCGAACCTTCTTCATCCAAGGACCCACCCCAGATCAGACTTTCGTGCGCCGCACCGCGCAGTACGGGCGCACGATGTTCATAGGCACCGACGGTTTCGCCAAGGCGCTCGCGTGCATTCCGCGCCCAGCCGCCCCAGCACTCGAGAGCCTGCGGGCGTTCCGCTTGTTGACGCCAACGCGGGACAATAAGGCAGGCGCCCGTCCGACCGCTCCGGAGGTGTTCGATCTGCTAGTCTATGGGGATTTCGATGCCAGCCGTCTTGCTCGTTCGCAACCCAGTGAAGATTACGCGATCGCGCGGGCGGATGCGGTGCATGCGGCGGCAGACGCCGTTGAGTCAAAACGATCGCTTGTTGTCGATGGCCGCCTCGGTAACGGCAAGTCAATCTTCCTTCACCTGCTTGCATTCGAACTTACGTCGAGAGGCTGGACCTGTCTTCTGCTCCGGCCAGGCCATCCGGACCTCCAACGCGAGATAGCGACGCTAGCCAGCATCGACCGCGTTGTTGTGTTCATCGATCAATATTCTGCCGCCCAGGACAGTTTGCGCGGTCTTCGCGAGGCGCTCCCAAATGCTAAACTCGTACTGGAGGTTCGCACAGGGACGTTCGAGGTCCGGTTTCACGAACTCGCCCAGCTTCTGCCCAAGCCGTTCGATCGGGTGAGCCTTAACGTGCTCACGCGCGCTGAGGTGATAGCCTTAGGCCGATTGTGCGAGCGTGTCGGGCTCCGCGCGCCCGCCAAGGATAGCCGGGGGGACTTCCGTGATTTGCTGCTTGAACTGTTCAAGAACACGGCGATCCGCGACCGTGTTCGGGCAGCCTTGGCGCCCCTCTTCGAGAAGCGAGCCACGCGGCGCATCCTGACCATGACGATGTTGATCGCCACGCATCAGGGGGCAGTCGGTGCTGCCTTCGTGCGATCAGTGGTGGGAGAGGATCCGTTCGTGGCGCTCAAGCCACTTGAGGATTTGTCACATGAGATCTTCGAGACATCATCCGATAACTTCAAGGCCCGCTCGTCAATCTTCTCGTCATTCGTGATCGACGCTTTCATTGAGCCGGACGAGATCGCCGACGCCGTAGTCGAGGTGACGCTGGCCGCAGCCCGGCGGCGGATTGAGCGGCCGTACCGCATCCTTATGTCGAACATGATGGCCTATTCGAGCCTGCGAAGAACTCTGCGGGGCAAGGTAGATCCAGAAGCGATCATCATCGGCATCTACGAACGTCTTCGTTACGACGAACGTGTAAACGCAGAACCGTTATTCTGGCTTCAGTATGCTATCGCGATGGCCGAGACGACACGGCTCGACACGGCCGACGAGTATATTGGCACGGCGTACCGGAAGGCGCAGGACCTCCCAGGCTTTCAAACCTACCAGATCGATACTCAGGCTTTCCGCATCGCGTTGTTGCGCGCGACACAGCAAAACCGAGGGCAGCCGATCTTCAACATTGACGTGATCCTTGAGGGGATCGAGCGAATTGATGCTATGCTCGGCGACGAGAGCCATAGGTCTTATGCCGTGAAGGTACTCGATTACTTGCAGCCTTTTGTGGCGGCACGAATCAGCGATCTCGCAGCCGGTGAGCGTACCGCACTACAATTCTGGCTACTGAAGGTAGCGAAGTCTCTCGCCTCGCTGCCGGAAGATTTCAGGGCTACAGCGGGGTCTGAGGCAGTCCAAAAGCGCGTCGAAGCGGCCGCCGCGAGTTTTATCAACTGACGGGAGTTAATATTTTTTGATGGGACTATCGAACGCGAATGGGACAGCAGCATTTAGAATCAGGTGTTCCGACCATAAACGGCAAACTTGGGCGCAAAGCTGATATTTGCCCCTGTCCGTCAAAGGGAGGGAAAACGGACAGGCAGTCGGCACACGTTCGACTCATGTTCTCGCGAACCGGACAATCTGATCACTCCCGTGTCTTCATCCCTCTCTGTTCTATGATGTCACTCCAAGCAGGATCATGGGGTAAACTGATGCGTCTGCCCAGCACGCCTGCATCAAGCTAGGGGCGCCGCTGGCTGAAACCGGTGACCTGGATCAGCATCAGAATATCGCAGCTGATGGCACCAGCCTTGATCATGCTTGCGCCGGGGATCGCTCCCAGGCCCGCGCAGGATCGTGTAGCGCGTGCCTGCGTAGCGCTATCGGCTACCATACCGGCCGACGCGGCACCGGTCCCCTCTTAGCCATCCGGCGTGGACTTGTTCGGATCGCCTGCCTTGTCCATGTTCTCACCGAGGGTCGCTCCCTGTCTGATCCGGGACCGTGTAGGATCCGGCAGCGTAGCACCGTCGGCTACCGTACCGGCCGCGGGCGCATCGGCCCTCGCTTCCGCCGCTGCCATTCCCATATCCCTGACGTCGCGAAACGTTCCGGGCGTTTGAGCGGGGGACCTGTCGGCGCCGGCAGGGGCATCTGGCGTCGCGATCCTTTCCGGCAGCGGGGGCATGGACCTGCATCAGCCAATCCATGCCCCCGCTGCCGACGCGTCAACCTTCGCCGTGGTCGACGACCTCCATGGCTTGTAGGGCGTCCGCGATCCGTCGGGCCGTGTCGGTCGGGTTGTCGCCCTGCTTCGAGGCGATCAGTTCGGCGCGGAGCTTCGTCAACTGCCCGATCCGGCCGAGCAGCCGGTCCTGCCGAGCAGCCAGGTCGGGGCGCTTCGACACCGCGTCCGTGCTGATCCCGAAATCTCCGCTCGAACGCCGAAGCTCGGTCAGCTCAAGGCCGGCCCGATGGTGCAGCGAGTTCGGCGACCTGGCGATCTCGGCTTCCAGGTTGACCGCCCGGCGGAGCTGGATATGGCAGAGCCGCAGGGCGTCATCCACGCTGTTGAGGTCGATGCCATCCCATATCGCCTGCTCCTCCGGGCTGAGCGTCGAGCTGTATAGCCCGTGTTTGTGGTTCTCGTTCAGGTGGCCTCCGTTGCGCCCCTTCGGCGTCTTGCCCCCATGCAGACGGCACCGCTCGCGCCCTTTCATCGGAGGGACCTTGCAGGGTTCGCCGCGCCGGTTCAATGCGCCGCACTGGCGCTTAACGGGGGTGTTCATGGGGTCGATCGCGAAATGGGTGGTGAACGAAGCGCATCGGGTTGCTCAATCGAACGGACAGCATTGCTCATAATATGGATATTTTCTTATCGAAGGTAAAGCGTTGGGAATGAGGACTGATGACGGCGGCGGCTTTACGTACGTATGTAAGTATTCACTTAGAGAATTAGAATGATCATATGTATTCAGAAGAAGGAGTAGAAATTGACGGTTGAGTTTCGTGGGGTTGGTATGGTAATTCGATTGAGCCATCATCTTGCTATCTCCGAGATGTGGCGTGGTCTCTCATTGCCATGATGCAGACCCACGGCGCTCAGGCGCTCGAGCCCTGCAGGTGCCATCACCGCCTGCAGGGCTTTGTGCATCAGGGGGCTGCATGCGGAAGACTCCTGCCTAACCGCAATTATGCACCAAGCCGGACAGTACTCTGACGTTCTCTGATATTTTTCAATTTTTGATTGTGCAAACATGGGCTGGCCGTAGCGCCGATTAGACGGAGCTGCGATGATGAAGGGCCTTGAGGTTGGCGGGTTAGGCGGGATCGGGGCAGTCTGCCCCAGCGTTCAGGTGACGAGGCGGGGGGATCGCTCCAGGAGCAGGCGCAGTGTGTCGAATTGGGTAACCCGCCAGTGCGACCGGCGCGGCATTAGGGCGCGCGTCGACCATAGCAGCCAGTAGGCGCCGGCATGCAGGAATAGCCGGAACTGGTTGGCGGCGGCTTTGTGGCAAGAGGTGCGATCGGCGGCGAGGAGCGCCTTCCAGCTTTTGATGTAATTTTCCGCCTGGCCGCGGGCGTAATAGAGTTCCTCATAGAGCCCCGTCCTCAGCCGTGGCGCAGGATGGTGACGATGAAATGGGTGTCCGGACCCTACAGCCCGACCTCGACCCGGGCGGCGATCCGCTTCAGCACCTGCCGGAACCCGGCGCAGTAAAGATCGACCAGGGCGCGGGCATCGGGCAGGTTCTCCAGGTGCGAGATGGTGGACTGCGAGCACAGGCCGGCACTGTCCGGCAGGCGGTCGAGCGCCAGCTTGAACGCCGGATCCCGGCGCAGGTTGTCGGCGTCGTTGCCGTCCTCATAGCCGGCCGCAATCATGAGCAGGCGGAAGTGGATGATCTCCGCCAGTCCATGAACGACCCGCCCGGGCGTCCGGGGGTCTTCCGGACACCCTGCAAGCCGGGCGGCAAAGGGGTAAGTTCAACTGTGGCGGGCATGGCGGTCCGGCTTCGGTGGGATTGGTGTCAGCAGCCGAATCCTAAAACGGATCAGGGCTTTACGCTATGCCTGCCAGCCTTCGTGCATAATCACGGTTAGTTCTGTCAGATCATGAAGTGGCCGGGGGGGGGCGCTGATGCACACTCTGTTACCCCCATAGTAATAGATACAGGTCTCCAAAGCTGTACATAAGAGGAATTTGCTACGTGTTGACTATTTTTTTGGGAGGAATATTGTACATATTAGATGCACAATGAGAGGTAGAGGTAGAAATGCCTGACAAGTTCGAACCTGTTTGGGTGGACTCGCTCAAGGTTGCAGCACAAGGTACTAGTGGTCAGACTGCTCATAGAGTGATTGAAATTGACGCAGGTCCTGACAGAGTGTTTGAACCTCAATCAATCAGATTCGAAGAGCATTCTCGCAGCGGGGGCGGCGCCATTTGGCATAAATTTCTTAAAGATCAGTATGTAATGGTGGATGTTCCTACTATTGTTGCTGGTCGTGAATATATTATAAAAATGCCAAGGAAAATAAAAATTGAGCTACATGCTGAAACTGGATCTGGCCCAGGGAACTACAATCGGGGTGCTTGGTTAAACGGCTATGTACAAGCGGAAACGCTAGAGTATGATCGATAGTCAGTAGAATATTCACTACGCTGAGATTTTATTGCCTGAGTACTTTGCTAATGGCATGCGTCTAATGGATCGTTCGACATTTAACTCATGAAGCCTGATTTCAGGCATGAGTTCTTAAACGAAACATTATACGCATACCATTAACCTTTTTATTATTTGCATTACATGCATGGAAAAAACGAGTGCATGTGAGTTAAATAAAATAAAAAGACCCTGAGGGATGTATTAGTGGTATTTGGTTTAAAGTAAAATATATCTAGATTTTATCAGTTTGTCCTGTATAATTAAATAAAAGGAGAAAAAATGCGTAAGATCGTATTGATAATTCACTGTTCATGCTATTTGATGCCAGTATTAGCATTTGCTGGTCCTGGTGTTACGAACACTTGGTCATCAACAAATCTATCGCAGTCTGATTGTATGGTTCGCGCTGAAACTGTCATAAAAAGTATGAAACCAGATTCTACTGAAATTTCTAATCAAACTACTATTGGTTCTGGTGATGGGTCAGATGGATATACGTATTTTGTTCGGTGCGTAACAGAAAAGCAAATTGTTTTCTTTGGTGCTGCAGGGCCTTCATTAGATAATACTAAATTATTAGTTGTAACTCTCCGCGATAGATTCAGATAGTTTTCTGTATTGGGCCCAAACTTGCCCGGATAATTCATGAGGGTCTGGCGGGAGCAAGTCAAAAGAGCGCAGCGGGGACGTCCAAAGGATTGATTTGGTGTAGGATTTCGGTGTTCAGACAAGATCTACACGAACCCCGGAGGCGTCCCCGCCGTAACCAACACTACAGGGTTCCTACCCGTCTTGTCACCGATGTGTGGCAAACCGGTGGTTGCTAAATTTGACGCAGGAAGGCTGTCCTCGGACAGCGGCGTCCTACGAGCCAGCGTTCTATACATGGGGCGGAGTCGCCGTCTTCAGCCTTCTGCTTGCCCTTGCCCTGCTGGAGCGCCGCCGAAATACAGGTCGAGGGCGGCCAGGATTATCGGCGTTCGCCGCAGCCCGGTCACGGCGCTGATCCGGTCGATCGCTTCGACCGTTTCTGGTGTCAGCCAGAGCTTCTTGGACACCCCCACCTTAAGCGTCGGCCGGTAATTGATATCCCGGCCGACGCTCCGTGCCTTGACCAGCATCGGGATGGCCTTCTCGACGATGGCTCCCGGCTGATCCTTGATCCTGTCCCAGCAGTCCGGCGAGATCCTTCCGAAGTGAATGCCGACTTCCCTCTCGCCGCGCTGGGGCATTTTCTGACTATCTCCCGGTCCTGAACTCATCCATCGGCACGTGCTGCGCGAGAACGATGCTGATCTCACGTGGCGGTACCTGTATCACCGGAGGGATGTCTAACTGCCGTCGTGCCCACTCGTCTATAGGACTCGCTGCACGGTTAGCAAAAATGCCCGCGATTGCGGCACCGACGCCACCTTCACCGCTGGCCTGGATGGACGTGCGGCCGATGTCCAGGAGGCTCGCCGCGGCCACGTAGCCGAGCTTGTGCCAGAAGAAACCGTTGACCTCGCCGCTGACGCCGGCCGTGCCGTCCGGATCGCCGGCCACGGTTTCGTTCAGGTCTATGGTGTCGCCCCGCGGCGGCGGCCGGGTCAGGCCGGTCCAGATGATTCCAAGCCGGGCCTGCCCCTCGTTCACTTGGGTCTGGTAGCGGCCGATGAACCGGGTGCCGCGCGGGATCGCCAGGCATTGCTTGTCGGCTGACCAGATATCCCGGGTCACCACCGCCGACACTGTGCCCGGCGACTCGCTGGTGATGCGCTGCTCCGTCATGGCGGCGATGTTGGTGCCGGCGTTCACCTGGCACTCGTAAGGGGCGACCAGGGAATGCCGGCTGTAGAGCTTGCTTGTCGGTGCGGCGCCGCCCGATCCGCCGGCAGCGGCCTGCTCGATCGCCACGTTGCCGCCCGACGTGATCGTGATCGGCTTCAGCGGTGAGCGCATCGCCTCCCTCAGCAGCTCGGCCTTGGTCGGCCCTCTCGGACTACCGCCGCTCACGGCTCGAGCAACCGGCGCCGGAGCGGGTGCTGCCACGGGGGCAGGGGCGGGCATCGGGGCAGGGACCTCCGGTTCCGGCGGCTGCTTGACCTGGCTGTAATCCGTCGGCATGCCGTGCAGCGGGCGGGGTGTGCTCATCCTGGGTTCCGGGTCCGCCCGCTTCGGTTCGGGTTCGTCCCGGAACAGGGCAGGGCCGATGGTGATGCCCGCCAGCAGGGCGATCATCGCTGTGCCGCCCAGGGCGATCGGCCATTTCAGCATGGTGTGGATCGGTGGCCTGGGATCGTTCACCGACCGCGGGGGCTCGACGTGCTCGACCTGGGTCATGGCGCTGCTCTCTCGATGCGAAGGGTGGCGTTGTCGGTGCGCAACTCCATGACGCGAGGAACCCCGTCGATCATGTAGGCGCCGTTGATCATGGTCGGGCTCGCGGGGCGCTCCTGGTCGCCCTCGATCAGCCAGACGGAAGGAAGGTCGAAGCCTGCGGACTGCGGGAACCGCAGGCAGGTATGCCGGCCGTCGTTGGAGACGTCGCCCGGCCGCAGGCCGAAGGCGCCGGGATCGCCGGACAGGGCGTAGTTGATGTCGGCCTGGGCGCACAGCTCGGGCGATTCGGGATCGGCCTCGGACAACACGCCATAGGGGTCCGACCAGCGGACCTTGGCGGTGTGAGTGCTCTTGGTGCCCTGGATGTAGACCGAGTAAATGCCGCGGGTGGTCAGCACCGTGCAGTCCTGGCGCGGGAACGACGGCTCCATCGTCACCTTGATCTGGAAGACCCACTTCTTTCCGACGCCGACGCCCATGCTCGACCAGCTCGGCGCGATGATGTTGCCGCTGCTGTCGCTGCACGTCGCGTCCTGCGGCTTCTCGCCGGGGCTGAACTCGAAGGTCGTTGAGAGGCCGTAGGGGATGTAGACCAGGTACCCATGGTTCGGGTGATAGGGCGGCATGTAGGTCAGCCCCTTGAACCACTCCCGGTGCGGCTTCACCAAGCCGTCGCGCGTGGCAATAGCCACGGCCTTGGCCGGATCTTCCGCCGGCAGCTTCGGCAGGGTGTCCGGCAGCGGCGGCCGGGCTGGCGCCCTCGGCGCTTGAAGGGACGCCGAGGGGAGGGTGGGCAGGGGCGGCTCGTACTGGGACGACGCGCACCCTGCCAGGAGTGGGAAGAGTAGGAGAGCGGCGGAACGTCTCATTCGATGCGATCCCTGATCCAACATGACTTCAGCAGTATAGTAGTCATGGACACACGGAAAAAGCCGTCAGGCCCCGGGGGGAGGTGTCCAGTAGAAGCCTTTCACGATGAAACCGAACAGGTTGGCCTCGGCCTCCGCGTCGGTGCGGGGCGTGTGCTGCTCGAGATCCAGGTCGGCCGTCATTGGCGTTTGGCTGACCAGCTGGCTGTTTCGGTAGACGCTCTCGATCCAGTCCACCCGGTAGCGGGTGCCGTTGCCGGCCGGTGTTACGTTCGTCACCCGCGCCATGCGGGCATGGCCGGAGCGGATGAAGCTGTTGACCGGGTTCTCGTTCATGTAGGCCGCGACCGAGTGATAGACCGGGTCGGCCATGTAGACCTGGGCGGCCAGGTACGAGCGGTTATAGGCCACGGCATCGGCCGGCACGTTGCGCCACAGCTCGACCCACCAGCGCACGAACTGCCGGCGCTTGGTTTCGTCGGCCATCAGCTCGCCGGTCACCTTGGACACGCTGACGACTTCGCCGGTGGTCCGGTTGCTTTCGATCGCAACGAACTGCAGGTCGTCCAGCTTGGCGAACTGGTGCTTATCGTAGGTCTGGATCCCAGCGAATACCGTGACGGCGATCAGCCCGGCGCCCAGGAACCAGGCCGCCTTGGTAGCGCCGGCCCCCTGGCCCTCATAAGCCCATCGGGCCTTCTTGTACTCATCGTCTTCCTTCCAACGGCCGCGGTTGATTCCGAACATGGGGGACTCCTATCGGGGAATGGTCAGAAACGGGGCGGGGGTAGCTGTCGCGGTGGCGGCAAGGTCTTCTGGCCCTGGCCAAGCATCCGCTGGACCGAGGCCGGGGCAAGGTCCCGGGCCTCCGTCCAGGTCGCGTCGATCGGCGGCTTGTTGAGCATGCGGGTGACGGACGGGGGCGGGCTGCCGATGGCACCGGCCGAACCGCCGGCAGCACCGGAGCCGGTCATGGCGTGGGGCGCACTGGCCGACCGGGAGATCGCGGCGGCGCGAGACATGGCCAGGGCGCCCAGCCCCACGGTGCCGATGGTGCCGACCGCCGAGGCTGCGGCGCCGGCCAGCTGACCGACAGTCCTGCCGACGTCATGCAGGCCCAGGGTCGGCATGCCGCTGATCTGCTCGCGGGCGATGTCGGTGGTGTACTTGAACAGCAGGGCGAAGAAGAACATGACGACCAGCAGCGACAGCGACTGGCCGACGTGGAGCTGCCCGCTCAGGTCCAGGGCTTCCAGCACCATGAAGAACAGGCCGGTGGCAAGGCCAAGCACCAGCATCTGGACACCATAGGCCAGGATGCGCGCGAGACCGGGCGCCGCCATGAACCGAGTCCCGTCGAACATCATGAACGCCAGGAAGACGAGCGCCACCACGGTGGCGAGCTTGAACACCACGAAGAATAGCATGATCCAGGCCGCCATGAACACTGACAGCAGGATCGTGCCCAGGCACCCGATCAGCAGCAGCAGGTGTGCGACCGTGTCCTGGGTGCTGCCGAAGATCACCCGCATCCACGAGACGTTTTCGGTGTACATCCGGCCCGCCAGCTCCAGCGCGCGGACAATCACCGTGCCGGGCGCCAGCTGCAGGATGTCGAACCCCGCGGCATTGGCCCCGAAGCTGCCCATCTGGTTGACGTAACTGTCGGTCAGCGGCATCCACTGGCTCGACACCAGGATCAGGATCATCAGCTGGATGTATCGGATCACGAACGCGGCCAGCGGCGCCAGGTCGCGCTGCCACATGAACTTGGTCAACGCGATCACGAACAGCAGCGTGCCGGTGATCAGGTACACTGGCTGCAACGCCCCGTCGATGGTGGACCCGGTCGCCGTGACCCGGGCCAGCATCTCGGTGATGGCGGCGTTCAGATAGGCGTAGTCAGCGTCCATCACCCTCGTCCTCCGCGCCCCCCAGGAAGGGCTTGGTGATCTTGCAGTTGTCGCATTTCGTCAGGTTGGACATGAACTCGTCCGACTTCTTCTTCTGCTCCGCATCCCAGCAGCCGGACAGGGCAACAAGCAGGACCGAGGCGGTTATCAGAATTTTCATTTCAGTATCCTCCTAGTTGCCCAAGAATGGGCGGGTGATAGTGCAGTTAGAGCAAGTGGTCAGGGTGGACATGAACTCTTCAGCCGTCGCATCGGCTGCGGCTTTCCTTGAGTCATTCCGCAATTGTACCTCGGCCGCGGCACGCTGATTAGCCACCGTAGCCGCCGTCAGGCTGTTTATTGCCGCGATCTGCTCGCCCCCGATGGCGTTCATGGCTTGAAGCTCGGAGCGGATACCGTTACCGGCCCTGCCGGCGGCTGCATGGTCGCGCGCGCGCTCCAGGGTGTCGGCCTGCTCCTGGACAGCCCGGTTCTGCACCGCGAAGCTGTTCAGGTATGCCGCGCGCTCGTGGTCCTGCATGGACTGGTTAACGGCAACCAGGTCGTCGGGAAGCATCGGCGGGAAGGCATCGGGATAGACCTCGCCGTACTGGCTCGTGATGGCCTGCTCGGACGACAGAAACCCGCCCCGGGCCAGCCCCGGCATGGTGCGCGTCATCATGCCGTTCAGGCCGGCGGCATTGTTCGCCGTGCCGTGGGCATTGTCCCGCTTGGCAAGCTCGACAAGGCGCTGCTGGGCGGCCAGCTGCTTGCCCATGCAGAGGTTGCCGGCGATCATCGTCATCTGCTGGGAGATCTGCCCGGCCAGCGTCGCCCGGCCTCCCGTGAAGATACCGTTGATCACCGACGCGGCGCCGCCGATGACGGCCCCGCCGATGTTGCACTTCACGGTTTCGACTGCGCTGTCGATGTAGTCCTCGACCGGCTGCAGCACGGTATCGACAGCATCGCCGATGGCGTTGCCGACCGCGCTGGTGACCTGGCCGGTGGCCCGGTTGATGATCTGGTTGCCCTCGCGGACGATGATGCCGCCGGAGACCAGGTCGTTCAGCCGGCGCAGGGCGCCCGCCTCGCCCCGCTCCACGGCACCCCAGAACGCCTCGTCGGTGTTGTAGAAGTTGTTCGCCAGACCATCGACGTTCCGCTCGAACTGGGTGTCGGTGCTGCCGTCCCAGGCACCCGCTCCTGTCCCGCCCGACACCCGGTTGTTGGTGATAGTGTTGTTCCGGCTGGTGATCGAGCCGGGCATGTGGGAATTCTGGCCGTTGCTGATCGAGCCGGTGATGTTGTTGCTCTCGATCCGGTTGTTCTCGGCCGAGATCACCCGCACATCGCCTCGGATGTCGTTGCCGGTGACGACGCTGTTCTCGGCCTCGTTGTCCTGGAACTCGTCGGGGAACTGGTCCATCCGGTCCAGACGGCTGTTACCGTAACCGCCGACCGACACCGCCGTGTCCGCGTCGATGTCCACGGTGTTGTTGACGAACTGCACTCCGTCGCTGCCGGCCTTCCAGGTGATGCCGGCGAAGCCAGCCTTGCCCTTGATGGTGTTTCCCTCGTAGCGCACGTTCCGGACGGACACGTTGTCGATCGCCTCCTGACGCCAGTTGCCGTCGATGGTGTTGCCGGCGACCACGACGCCGCCATTGCCAGACGGCGGCATGTTGAAGATCTTGATGCCGTCCTGCCCCACGCCGGTCACCCGGTTGTTGACGATCCGGACGTTGTCGAACTTCTCGTAAGAGCCCCAGAATTTGATCCCGCCGACGTCGCCGCCTGGGGCGTTGGCCTCCAGGTGAAGGCCCTCGATGTTGATGTTGCTCAGGCGATTGGCCTGGAGCACGGCCTGGTTCCGGGACCCTACGATCCGGGCAGACCCCGGCGCCGCGGCCGACTTGAGCGTGATCCCGCTCCTGCCGGACAGATCGACCGACCCGTTGTAGGTGCCGGGGTTCAGGACGATGGTCGAGCCCTCCCCGGCCCGGTCCACCGCGGCCTGGATGTTGTCGCCCGGGGTGAGCGTGATGGTCTGCCCCCAGGCCGGCGAGGACAGCATGGTGCCGGCCAGCAGCAGCCCGGCGAGGATGGATCGGTGCATGGTCATCTCCTACTCGGCAGCGGCGGCCAGCTCGAGCGGCCGACGCCCGCCCTCGTGCCGGACGTATTCGGCGGCCCAGCCCACGCCCTTGGCGTCGAGGAAGTGTTCGGCGAACTGGTCGGCGGGATGATCGGCCAGGATGCGATGGGCCAGCCCGAGGTCCAGCTTGGTGTCGGTGGACGCGCACAGCGCCCGGCCCAGCGGTCCGAGGTTCAGGTCGAACAGCCGGGCACCGTCGGGGCAGGTGAAGTAGTAGTGGCGCTTCGGCATCGCCCCGGCGACGATCTCGATGTCGCGCTCATGGAAGCCCAGCTGCTCGTAAGGTTTCCGGCCCTTCTCGCTGCGGGCGCGGTGGTTGGGCAGCAGCACGATGTTCGGCACGTTCTCGGCATCGGCCAGCACCTTGCCGATGGTGCTGTCGAAGGCGTCCTTCATGTTCTGGGTCGCGAACACCACGACGACGTTCCGGCTTCGGGCCGCCCGCAGCCATTCATCGAACTTCGCCGCGAACCGGCCATCGCCCAGGAAGAGCCAAGCCTCGTCCACCACCAGCAACACTGGGTCGCCGGTGAAGACGCGGCGCTCGACGTAGCGGAACAGGTGCGCCAGGACATGCGGGGCGACGTCGGTTTTCTTGAGCAGGTGCGTCATGTCCAGGCTGAGGACATCCGACAGCTCGATCCGGTCCTGGTCGTCGTCCAGCAGCCGGCCATAGGTGTCGCCGGCCAGGGCGTAGTGCCGGATCGCCCGCTTCAGCCCCTCAGTGGTCAGGTATCCCGACAGGTGGGTCAGGGTGCGCCGCTCCGGCGGGTTCTGGGCGATCAGGTCCAGGGCGCCAGCCGTCTCCTCTTTCACCTCGGCATTGCCGGTGTCGATCCCCTGGGCGCGCATCAGGCCCAGCACCCACTCCAGAAGCTCGATGCGCTCGTTGGGCTCGTCGGCGTAGCGCAGCGGCTGGAATCCGAGGGCGCCGTCACCCACGACGCCCACGTCATATGAGACGCCGCCCAGCAGCCGTGTCACGACCTCGCCACCGCCCTTGATCGTGAAGATGCAGACCTTGGAACCCGGGATGCGCCGCCACCCGGTGATCAGGGCGTTCATCAGGGTCGTCTTGCCGTTGCCCGACGGCCCGAAGATCAGGGTATGGCCCAGGTCGCCGCGGTGCAGGTTCAGCCGGAACGGCGTCGAACCATCCGTCGTGGCGATCAGCAGCGGCGGAATGTCCTGGCCGAACCGCCTGGTCAGGTGCTCGTTGCGCGTCTCGCCCGACCACACCGAGGAATAGGGCGCGAAGTGCGCCAGGTTCACGCTGGTGCGAATCGGCCGGCGCAGGTCGGCGAAGATATGGCCGGGCAGGGTGCCGAGCCACGTGTCGAGCGGCGCCACCGTGTAACTGGTGACGTTGAGCTGCTGGCGCCGCAGCACGTCCTCGACCAGCTTCACCTTGTCTTCCAACCCCTCCTCGGTCCGATCCCAGACGACGACGTTGATGTTGACCTGGCCTATGGTCAGGTCGTCCCGGCGCACGGCATAGATCGCCTCCTGGGCGTCCTCGGCCATGGCGTTGGCCGCCTCGTTCTCCTTCTGCTTGTTGCTCTTGAGCATGTACGAGATCAGCATCGGGATCATGGCGATGCCGAGCATCCGCCAGTCCCGCACCTGCTGCTCAATGCGGCGCAGCCCTTCGGCGTGCTCCATGCCCATCCACCGGATCTCGTACCGGTACTCGCACCGCAGGGTGTCCAGGGCAGCCAGCGCCGCGGGGATGGTGTCGGGCGAATTCTTGACGCTGATCGTCCGCATGTGGCACGGACCGAGCATCGGGTCGGCGCCGCCGACCACCCGGCAGTCGGCCACGTCGTAATCGATCCGGGCCTTGCCGTAGGACGGCTTCACGCGGTGCCGATGGACGCTGACCGTCTTGTGCAGGAAGTCGAAGGTGTCATCGTCGTCCAGCCAAGCGCAGTCCTTCATGACGCCGTCCAGCATGCCCTTCACGGCGCTGCTGGCCTGCACGAACTCGTTCAGCTCGGCGCTGCCGGCCTTGCCCTGGCGCTTCTTGCCACTCATGAACATCGACCGTGCCCGGCGGGTGGAGGCCCGCGAGCAGCGCCAGACGAAGGTGATGTAGCGGTCGGTTTCGAACTGGGCGCCGGCCCGGTCGTAGGCGGCGCGTCGTTCTTCATCGAACAGGAACGACACAGGGTCCGGCCACAGGCCGCGGCGCTCCTGGTCGGCCAGCTCGGCGCCGGGGTAGGGCGACGCCGGCCGGCGCTGCGCCTCGATGTGCAGGCTCATCTGCCCGCGCACCCGGCGAAGGGCGTCATGCAGCCGGCGCATCGTGGCGTCGAGGTCGGCATCGCTCATGCTATCAGCATCGCCGCCGCGGAACCGCAGGGTGCGCATGAAGCCGCCGAACTTCAGGAACACGATGCCCTGCTCGGCGAAATACGCCCACGGCAGCTTGGCCGTCAGGGGGACGGCAGCCGCCCCCCTGTTCGCTCCGATCCTAAACATCGAGATAGTGCTCCTCGTCCAGGAGGTGTCGCTGCCCGCCCTCGACCCAGTAGGGGTCTTCCTTCCCGAACCAGGCGCCCAGCGAGAACACGGTCGCGGAAAGGCTAAGGGCGGACAGCACAAGCAGCAGGGCCGTCAGCCAGCCCAGGAACAGGAAGCCCAGCAGGGCCGCCACCGGCATCAAGATGGCGATCAGCGCGACATGGATGTGACAGCCGAAGTAGTTCGGGGGCACTTCCAGGCTCTTGTACGTCCGCCCGGCCTCCATCAGAACTGGCTCGTCAGGCCGGTGAGACCCTGCACGATGGTGGCCGCATTGGCCATCAGCGCGCCGCCGATCAGAACGCCTAGCACGCCGCCAGCGAAGCCGATCAGGTTCCGCATGAAGAGGAAGACGCAGGCCAGGATGAAGCTGAACAGCGCCACCGCGATACCCGCGACGAAGGCCCAGTTCAGAACCGTGCTCATGCCCTGCTGGAAGGGCACGTCACCGCCACCGTTGAACTGCGCCAGGGCTGGGTCGGCGGCCAGGACGGCGATCAGCGCGAACGCGACGGACGCATAGACGTTTCGCATCGTTCTACTCCTCAAGTTTTGGACTATTGTTCTACTGTAGTCACTATTGCAGATTGCCCTCTGTCCGGCAATCCCGTCAGGCAGTTACCGTCTCGTATCGCTCGCCGTCATGGCCGGTGGGCCGGACGATCTCTACCAGACGTCGCGTTCCGTCCGGCTCCCGGCGAATGAAGGCCACCAGGTCGACCGCCTCGATGATGTCGGCGTGGGGCACGTTCACCGCGACTTGGCCGATCAGCCGCGAGATGCGCGACAGGCCATGGGCGGCCGAGTTGGCATGGACCGTCGAGAGCCCGCCGGGGTGGCCGGTGTTGCTGGCCCCGATCCATTCCAAGGCCGTTTCGCCGTCGCGGATCTCACCGATGACGATGCGGTCCGGCTTGTGGCGCAGGGCCTCGCGGACCAGCTCGCGCGCATTCATCTGGCCGGTGAACGCGCGGACCACGTTGGGGCCGCTCACCCTTAGCTCGTCCTGGTCCTGGATGATGAAGACCCGGCTGGACCTGAACGGCGCCTCGGACAGCAGGGCATTGCCCAGCGTCGTCTTTCCAGCCCCGGTGCCGCCGGCCACCAGGATGTTTTTTCGGTCGGCCACGGCCGCGCGCAGCACGTCGGCCTGGGCCTCCGTCATGATGCCGGCGGCCACGTAGTCGTTCACCGTGAAGATCCGCCCCGGCGGCAGCCGGATGGAGAAGGTGATCCGGCGCACCGTGTGAGGCAGCAGGGCCGCGAACCGCTCGCCGGTCGGCAGGTTGGCAGACAGCGCCGCCTTGTCGATTGCGTGATTGTCGATGTCCGAGACCAGGTTGACGATCCGGCGCGAGGCGTGGTCGGTCAGGTGCTGGCCGGTCGCCCGGTCCTGCCCGCCGACCGTCAGCCAGATCATGCCGTCCTCGTTCACCATGATGTCGGTACAGCCCGGCGTGCGCTTGGCCTTCTGGATGGTCGGGCCGTAGGCATCCTCCAGGTCGTCCAGAAGGCGCTTCATGCCCTCGGTCCGGTTCGCGGTCAGGTTCGCCCCGTTCAGCTCAAGCGACATTGGCAGAGTCCTCGCATTCGATGGTTTCCACCGCCTTGCGCACCTCGGCGATATCGCCATCGGCCAGGGTCAGCAGGATCGAGCGGAGCAGCCGGTCCTGCCGGGCCGACTGGTCGATCAGCTTGGCGATGCCGGTCTCGACCCGGTTGACCACCTGGGCCTCCCGGCGCCACATGCGGAACCCGTCCTCGATCAGCTGCTCCAGAACCTCGTTGCGGCTGACCCTCCGGCCGGCGCTGCGGAACTGCGCCGTCGTCTCGGTCACCTGGGCGGCCAAGTCGGGCTCCAGGTACAGCTTCAATTCAACCTTCGTCATTCGTCGTCACCTTCGGGGGCAGTGATGAGCTTGCGCTTGCGCGGGGCCTTGGGTTTCGGGGGAGATGGAGCGGGCGCCGGCTCCTCGGCCGGCGGGTCGGCGGGCGCGGGGCTGGCCGTCATGACACCGGCCCAGGCGCTCGGCCGCTGCGGGTGCGGCAGGTCGGGATAGGTGCCGTCGGCGCCCCGCATCGGCACCGGCTTCAGCATGCGCGACTTCAGGACGCGGTCTTTGTAGTCCCGCAGCTTGCGGGCCAGGATCGGCGGGTGTCCGGTGACCAGCACCAGCTCCAGGTGATCGGGCAGGCAACGGACGGCGCCGGGATCGATGACGGGCCGGTCGTACTGGCTTTCCGTCTCGGTTCGCCCGCCGTCACCCCATGGCCGGCGGCTGACGCTCTTGCGCTGCTCGGGGACCTGCCCGGCCGACTGGGAGATTTCCCGCTGGGTGGTCGCGTCGTTGGCCGCGAAGGCGACATGCACACGGATGTTGTCCCGGAACTGGTTGTTCGGCCCGTAGGGCATCTCCTTCAGGGCGTTGAGGGACTGGGCGCCGAGCAGGAACGTGCAGCCATATCCCAGGATCTTGGTCATGGCGGTTTCGATCAGCTTCAGCCGCAGCGACGGAAACTCATCGATCACCAGAAGCAGCTTCGCCGGGTACTTCTTCCGGCCATCCGGCGCCAAGTGCCGGTCGGCCAGGATGGCGTCTATCAGCATGCCGAGGAACAGCGCGACGACAGGCTTGAGGCGCGCATCCTCCGAGGCCGGCGTCGTCAGGTACAAGGTCACCGGCCTGCCGGTGTGGCCCGGGCAGAAGATGTCGGCCAGGCGGAAGTCCGACCGGCCGGTAACGTCGGCCACCGCCGGATCCTCGAACACCGACAGCCTGACCAGGGCGTCGTTGTAGATCAGCTGGCGGTACTTCGCCCCATCCTTCGCATCCTCCACCAGGGGATCGCAGCCGAACAGCCCGCGAGCGCGATCGACCGCAACCGGGTGGGCGGCCCTGGCGATGATGCGCTTTCCGCCGTCGTCGCCTTGGGCGATCAGCCGGACCACGCCCCGCATGTTCTTCTCGGCGTCGGGCTCGCCGTGCAGGACATGTAGGATGCAGGCGCTGATGTAGCGGTTCGCCGCCGCCTCGAAATGACCGTCGCCGCCGGGCGAGGGGATCTGGGTCACCAGGTTGTCGGTGTCGCGGACGGCATGGTCAGGCCGGATCTCGTCCAGGAAGTTGAACCGGGCGCCGACCGGCGACGCGAAGTTCAGGTTGATGACGTGGCTGAAACGGCCGCGCCACCCGCTGGTGTCATCGAACAGCTCGCCCTTGCCGCCGTCGTAGGCGACCACCGGCCCGCCGTAGGTCAGCATCGTCGGACGGATCACGCCGACACCCTTGCCCGACCTGGTGCCGCCGGTCACCAGCACCGGCTCCTGCCCGGTCCAGGTCAGCCGCTTCCGGCCGATCCGCCCCAGCACCACGCCGCTGAACTTCAGGTCCGGGTTCTTGAGCAGCTCGGCCGCCCTCGCCTGGCGCTTGCCGCCGAAGCCGGCGGCCAGGCGCTTGCGCGCCCGCATGCGATCCATGACAGCGCCGAACCCGAACCCCGCTGCGCCCGCTACGGTCAGGGCACCGACCGCACAGCCGGCCAGCAGCATGGCATTGGCCTCGATCCAGGCCCGAGACGCCTGCACGAACGGCTCCGGGTTGGTGATAATCTGCCCGAGGTCAATCACGGTCCCGGTCCTCCCCACGGGTGGGCCGGCGGCCGGCGTTGTAGTTCCGCTCGCCGTCGCGCAGCCGTTCGGCCTGGCGATGCATGAAGCGGTCCATCTCCCGCTGGCTCATCTGGCCCAGGTGCCGGGTCGCCAGATCCTCAGCGATGCGGCGCATTTCGAACCGAATAAATTCCCTGTCCATTACCAGGTCGGTGCCGTCTTGGGCGATGCCCCGGAGGATGACGTGGGCATGCCGGTTCATGGCGTGCGTCGCGTCCGGCTTCTCGTGAACGCCGGCCATCCACTCCAGCCGGGTGCCCAGCCGGCGCTCCAGCTCGGCCATGTACTCCCGCGTATACGCCGCCATGTCGAGGGCATGGCCGTCGTTCGGCGCCAGGATGATCCGGAAGTGATGCCGGTCGTCCCGCCACCCCTGGACGGCCGAATGGCCCATGACGCCGTCGCCGTCCCGGTCGATCAGCGACGGCGTCACCGCCCGCTCGCCGGCCCCAGGGCGCTCCACATACCGGATGTGGCTGTGCAACTTGGAGTATCCCGCACCGGCCATGCGGTAATGGTAGGAAATCACCACCACGCGCCGCCGGTACGCCGACCCACCCCCGGCACCAAGCCGGGCAGTACCCCGAGACACCGCCTTCGGTTTTCCAAGGTCGGGCAGGTAAACCCGCCCGGGAGACACCCCGCTGGCCTTCGGTGCAAGCCGCAGCCACCGTTCGATCAGCGCGTCTTTCGACCTCGCCAGAGGCACCCGTCCTGCCACTTCCCAACCCTCCCGCGGAAGACTACCATTCCGCTGAAGTCTACCCTACGTTAGGGACACGCGATAGCGGCTAGGGACAAGAAAACGGCGGAAAGAGGGGGGATTGCAGGCGGTCAAGGGACACGCCTTTTTTCTTGCAATACCCCCTCTCCCCAATCTCAGTTTTCCCTTCCGCAAATCCCTCTCACGCCGTCCACAGCATGAAAGGTGAATTTGATGCAGTTGCTAAGGAAAGCCGCCGACACTCCTCCGGTCTGGGATCTCGGCCTCGCCACGATGTCGCCCGCGGTGATCGTCCTGATCGCCTGCAGCACCCAACCCAGCACGATGACACCAGCCGGCTACCTGGTCATGTCGGCTCTATGCGGAGCGCTGCTGGTCGCCTTCGCCCGGTCCGTCAGTCGCATTCTCAGCAGGATCGACACCACGCGATAGCACTTCGGTAATGCTGGCGGTTTGGTGGCTGCCAGCATCATCCCCATATTTCCAATAATGAATTGTAAAAACTGCACACAGGACCGGCACGTGATCATCACCACCCACGCAGGCGACCGCCTCGACCTCTCGGACCACATCCACCAGCTCGCCCGGCTCGGTGAGGAGGACTTCCGGTCAGCCGAGAACGAGGCGTTCATCTACCGCCTCGGTCAGTGCATCTCGCTCGCTGCCGGAGCCAACGCGCCACATGCCGTGCTGGTCCGTCTGCGGGATCAGATGACGCCGGAGCTATGGAGCCACGTCGGCTTCGTCTGGGCTGAGGCGGCAGAGCGGCCCTATGTCGATCAGGACGGCAATCCCACGTATCGCCAGCATAGTGCTGCTGAATGCGACAGTCCTCACAACATTTTCGACCGCTCTAGACTGCCCTGCTGAAGGAGGATATACGTCCAGAGATCCTTGGCCGGAGACGTGGGAGCGCAATTCGATTGGGTCGACATCGGCATGAGCCGGTTCGCCTGATCCCGGTCAAGGAATATCAGATGACAGGCAATTCGGACACATCTCAGAACAAGTTCATCACCTACGGCGACGAGTCCTACAGCACAAGAGCTTGGGCGAAGCGGCGAGGTATGCCGCACATGACGCTCGTCAGTCGTCTCAAGCGAGGGTGGTCTGTCGGTGAAGCTCTGGGGTTTGAAGAACGCCCACTGAAGCCATCCGAGCAGGAGATGGACCCGATGCAGGAGGCACTAAGGTGGATCCAGGACGAATGCACCCGCACCAAAAACGAACATGATCGACTTCGCAAAGAACGGGACAGCGCTATGTCTGCGCTGCAATCCATAGCCGAGATCGTCCAAGGTGTCATCGCGAAGAGATAGAGCCGTCTCCCTGGTCGATCCCATTGACCGGGGAGACGCCCCTCGCCGAGAGTATTTAACCAATCTTCTCGACTATGCTAAGTAGATCGACGCCAGCAAGCTTCAGTATGAGAGCCAAAGCGATAAGCAATAAGGTATAACCGAAAGCTCCAACAGCTCCTGCTGTAAATTGATGGCGCCATCGGCCTTGTTTTTTTACCGTCTGAAGTGTTTTTGTAGCCTCATCCAACACATGGTTATTTATTGCACTTTCTCTTATAGCTGGAGTCTCTTGATCAACCACATAATAAGCGTAAGCGGAAAGCATTGACTCCGCTTGAGATCTAAGCCTCTTGATTTCATACTGAGTTTGCGACCTGACATATGCGTCAACATCACTCTGACTGGGTCTTACCCCATGTTCTCTTTCAAAGCTTACAAGCCATTCTCGCTTGGACTGCTTGTAAAGAGCATAAGCAATCATTCCCACAAGGTCATCGTCGCCAGTTTCCGGGACAAGACTCTCGTAGATACGGTTATATCGCGTCGGAGCGGCAGGTGGATTGTCTATGTCAGCCAAAATGCTTTATTTTTGTTTTCTTCAGGGCAGTGCTGGCCGCACGGAGAGCCTTATTGTGGACATCTCGGTCAAGAACGCGGACGACTGATCCATTAGGGAGCAGTTTAGCTGTGTACACATGCTCACTCCTACCCGGCTCCGCTCCTTCAAGCGACACCAGATAGCTACGACGGTCCTTACTCAGCTTCGTCCACACCATCATCCACCCCCAATCAAAAAGGTAATTGGACTCAAGCTACTATGCAATAACATCTCAGGTCGCCATTTAGCATTAGCTAACATCGCTTGTACCCCCCATTTTGCCGGCGGCGGCCGTCGCCTCATCCATCTGCCGGCGCCGTTCCCTCACCACGGGCTCGTCCTTCACCTGCGCCCTGCGGTCATTCGCCAGCTCCCATGCACAGGCCGCCTCCAGCAGGCGCGCGTCTTCCGGATCTGCTTCGCGCCAGGTCTTGCAGGCTTGCGGGGTCCATTGACCCGGATTGCGTGCGCCACCGGCATTCGCCGCGGTAAGTATCTCTTCGAACGTCATTCCACTGCCTCCATCACCTGGTCAGCAGTAGCACGTCGGAGGACGGCTGACACCTGAGATGCCGTCCACTGGCCTCCGGTCACGGTGGTGAACCCACGCCGAGCAAGTTCCCTGGCGGTGGCGCGGAGCGACAGCCCGGAACGCTGCATCTCTTGAACCGCAGGCAGCACCATGGCGGCGTGCGCTGCTGCCTTCTTTGACCAGGCCGCGGCGGCTTTCGCTGCACGTTGCCGATCAGCGGGGCGAAGACTGGCCCGGTTCCCGAGCGGAAGACCGCGCGCCTTCCTGGCCGCCAGCGCTGCCTTCGTCCTGGCACTGATAGCCTTGGCCTCCTCCTCCGCGACCAGGGCCATGATGCCGATCGTCAGCCGGTTCGCGAACGGCATGTCGGCCGCCACGAACTCGATCCCCGACTTCTCCAGACCCAGGAGAAAGTGCGCGTCACGGGCCAGCCGGTCGAGCTTGGCGATTAGAAGGACGCTGCCCGTCATCCGACACATCAGCATCGCCGCGGCGAGCTGCTGGCGGTCGGACTTCCGGCCGGACTCGATCTCCCGGTACTCACCGATCACCTGGGCATCCCGGCCGGCGAGGAACGCCGTCACCGCAGCCTGCTGCGCCTCCAGGCCGAGGCCCGATCGTCCCTGCCGCTGCGTGCTGACCCGGTAATATGTGACGAACCGCTGCACTGGTCATACTCCGTCTGATTCCGTGGAACGTGCGTTCCACGGAATCATACAGACATGGTGACTCAGCCCAAAGGGCGATTTCTACCCTGATCGGAATATCTCAAGAAAATTCACACACCCGTATTATGGTTAATAGATTTGAAAGGATTCTAAGTCACAACTACGTGCACGCATTTGCATGCGTTTCCTCCCTAAACTCGGCCCCGCGCGTTCCCCGCTGCGGGGTCTTCTTTTTTCCCATATCCAAGCGGGACAGAACCTCACGGCGCCGTGAGGTTTCGCACACCGTTTCTGAAACTTGATTTCGGACACGGGTTATGCACATCGGAATCCGCCATTCCAGCGATGCCGGGCGAGAGTGTTCAGAACCCACCGTTTTCGGACAG
This sequence comes from Skermanella rosea, assembly GCF_016806835.2. Taxonomy (NCBI): domain Bacteria; kingdom Pseudomonadati; phylum Pseudomonadota; class Alphaproteobacteria; order Rhodospirillales; family Azospirillaceae; genus Skermanella; species Skermanella rosea. The sequence continues at coordinate 28,877 of NZ_CP086116.1, forward strand.
GTTGTGAACGCCAGCCCAACAGCCACGGGAATTTCGGAAGCCTACTATTCTGGGCAGAGGGGTACTGTCAGACCGGGCGGCGGCTTGGTTTCAGCATCACCGCAAGCTTGGCTCAGTTGATCTTGGGTGAGATAGCGGGCATCGATCAGGTCGGCCCCGCTCAGGTCGGCTCTGATCAGGTTGGCCCCGCTCAGGGTGGCCAGACTCAGGTCGGCCCTGCTCAGTTTGGCCGCAAGCAGGATAGCCCCGCTCAGGTTGGCTCCGCCCAGCTTGGCCCCGCTCAGGTTAGCCCCAAGCAGGTCGGCCTCGCTCAGGTTAGCCGCGCTCAGGTTGGCCCCACTCAGGTTTGTCCCGAGCAGCTTGGCTTTCCCTCTTAGTTCGGCCTCGCTCAGGTCAGCGTCGCTCAGGGTGGCCCCGCTTAGGTTGGCCCCGCTTAGGTCAGCACCAGCTAATTTGACACGAAACAAATAAGCCTTCGGTACCTGCAACTGACTCATGTCGATCTCTCGTGCATGGAGAGTTTCCAGGGCTTCAATCAAGCCGACATTCCCCTCAACCTCCTTTGCCGCCGCAACCAAGGACCATGCCCGGTTGATCCGGTCCTCCTCGCGGCTTTGCAAATCCATCCAAAAGCCAATAAGTGCGATCACAATCGCCACACCCGCAATGAATTCAGCCAAGAAGCGTACCGTAGCCGACTGGTGAAGCAGTGCCGATGGACGGGAGAACAGCCAGTCCAGCCAAGCTCCAACCCAACGACTCAGCGGAACATGCCCATCGGCATAAGGGGTTCCCATGCGCGCCGCCAGTCGGATCACCGACCACGGTGGCGGCACTTGCGTGATCGTCGGCATAGCCTCGCCGGTAGTCCGGAAAGCACTACGCCGCCGTCGCCAGTGCTGCGCGGCAACGGACCACCGCTGGGCCTGTCGTCTTTTGCGGTGTGAGGGAAGCCAGAACGGCGGCTGGATGATACGGTCGGGAGCCATGCCGAATTGTACATCGCGACCGTCTTGGCGGTGACTTCCCTGCAGAACAGCCGACCCTGCCTTTCGAACAGGTGCAGAGCATACCGGTATGGCATTGGCCGGAAACTCACCGTTTTCCAACAGGCCAGAGGAGATTGTCTCGGCGCTGAGACAGTTCCAACTGTACCGCATAAATCTAGACCTTCAGGAAAAATGCCTCCCGAATAGCGGCGCCGACCCTAACGGGACGCACAGCGCCTGGATCTGGCTGTCTCACGAAGCGGCCTTGGTTGGGTATACTCAATTGACACAAACGAGTATCTTCGTCGCGATAGGGAAGAAGGCATAAGGAGCAATCAATGACACCGGTCAGAACGATTGAAACAATTCACAACAACCAAAATCTCATTCATGAGAATGTTCGCAGACGTATAAGAAGCATCAATATATATGTAACAATTCAGGAGATGGCTTTAAAATCAGATGATTTGAGTACTGATAAATTATTCCAAACAGCGTTCAATGGTTTTTATAGATTTAGGAGGAATATTTATCAGAGGTGTATATTTTACTCTATTATGGAGAGGGAGCGCAATAATAAGGACAATATTTCATCATTTGGCCAACTATTAAATGAGGTTGCTGACCGTTCAGGATGGATCGAAGTCTCGTTCGTATCAAAGATGATGGCAACCTTAGATGATCGTATTGCACCATATGATAAATTAGTTTGCGACCACCTTTGTCTTAAATCTTTGCCCTATAGTCGTTCGAAAAAGGATCGCATCGCAAGAGGCATTGAGAATTTTAACTCAGTACAAGAGCATCTCAACCGCATATTGGAACTTCCACAGACACATGATGTGCTAATGTCTTGGAACGAGGCATTTCCAGTCTTTGCTGATTTTCGAGACATCAAGAAACTCGACCTAATGCTCTGGCTGATGCGGTAGGATTTTCATGGTACAGCTTTCGAAACTTCCTCGTAGCAGAACCTGCTGTTGGCGGGAGGTTTCAATCCAGCACCAGAACCTCGCGCCAGCGCGAGGCTTCGTACACCGTTTCTGGAACTTAAATTCGGACACGGGTTCTGCACATCGGAATCCGCCATTCCAGCGATGCCGGGCGAGAGTGTTCAGAACCCACCGTTTTCGGACATGGTCACAAGTGCACATTGACCAGCCAATTAGCTCCGGCGATGATGAATGCCATTCCGGCAATCGGGGTGCTACATGGCCAACGCTGAACACGTCGCCTTGCTCAAGCAGGGGGTGGAGGTGTGGAACGAGTGGCGGGAGAAGACCCCTGGTACTAAGGCGAACTTATACAAGGCGGACCTGAGCGGAGCGTACCTGAGCGGAGCGGACTTGAGCGGAGCGGACCTGACTAGGGCGGACCTGAACGGGGCCAACCTATACAGCGCCAACCTAAGCTGGGCGATCCTAACTGAGGCGGACCTGACGTGGGTTGGCCTACGCGGAGCAACCTTGATCGGGACGGACCTGCGCGGGGCGAACCTAGGCGAGGCAGATCTAAGCCAGGCGAACCTGAGCGGGGCGGATTTAAGCGAGGCAATCCTCTACGAAACCTTGTTTGTAAACAAGAGAGTGTCAGGAATTTCGTGTGAGGGCGGGCGGTTTCGCATGATCAGGCGAATGCCTTTGTGAAGCGCTCACCGAAGAGGACGGCGAACTGAGCCTTTGCCATGGCCCATTCGCGTGCCGGCATGGTCCACTGTTTCTCGGTCCTGTGCAAGACCAGGAAGATCAGCTTCAGGGCGGCATCGTCAGTCGGGAAGTGGCCTCGGGCGCGAACGGCGCGGCGGAGCTTGGCATTCAAGGATTCGATGGCGTTGGTGGTGTACAGGATGCGCCGGACCTCGGCCGGGAAGGCGTAGAACGGCACCACCTCGTTCCAGGCGCGGCGCCAGCACGGGCCGATGGCCGGATACTTGCGTCCCCAGGCGCTGTCCTCGAAGGCTTCCAGCGCGGCCTCGGCGGCCGTGGCGTCGATCGCCCGGTAGATGTCCTTCAGGGCGGCTGCGACGGCCCGGCGGTCCTTCCAGGAGACGAACTCCAGGCTGTTGCGCAGCAGGTGCACGATGCAGGTCTGGACCATGGCCTGCGGGAACACCGCCTGGATGGCGTCGGGAAAGCCCTTCAGCCCGTCGACCACGGCGATCAGGATGTCCTCCACGCCGCGGTTGCGCAGCTCGTTCAGGACACGCAGCCAGAACTTGGCGCCCTCGTTCTGCTCCAGCCACAGGCCGAGGATCTCCTTGGTGCCGTCGGCCCGCACACCGAGGGCCACGTGGACGGCCTTGTTGCGCACAACCCCCTCGTCGCGGACCTTGACCCGCAGGGCGTCGAAGAACACCAGCGGGTAGACCGGCTCCAGCGGCCGGGCCTGCCAGGTGGCGATCTCGTCCAGCACGGCGTCGGTCACGGCGCTGATCAGGTCGGGCGAGACCTCCACGCCGTAGAGTTCGCGCAGGTGCCCGACGATCTCCCGGACGCTCATGCCGCGGGCATACATCGATACGATCTTGTCGTCGAAGCCGGGAAAGCGCCGCTGGTACTTGGCGATGAGCTGCGGATCGAAGGTCGCCCGCCGATCGCGCGGGATCTCCAGTTCCAGCTTGCCGGTGTCGGTCAGCACCGTCTTGCGGCCGTAGCCGTTCCGGCCGTTGCCGGCCTCGTCCTCGCCGGCGAGATGATGGTCCATCTCGGCATTCAGCGCCCGCTCCGCCAGCGCCTTCTTCAGGCCGTCCAGAAGGCCGTTCGGATCGAACGCGCTCTTCGCGTCGGACCCGGCAAGAAGTTGGTCGAGCAGGGCGTCAGGGATGACGGGTGGTTTGCGACGAGCCATGCGGGATCTCCTTTCTCCCAGTATGCCCGCCCTCACACGAAATTCCTGACACTCTCTGTAAACAACGACTTAAGTGCAGTAAATGGTCTGGACAGTTGCATACACAATGGCCCAAGCACCATCGGTCGTGTCCGAAGGTTGGTAGGAAATTGTCTGGCGGCGTAATCTCCTGAAGGTGAAGAACCCACACCGGCGGTCTGGCCACCGCCGCAGGAGATCACGCCATGGAGAAGACTACATCCAACGACGCCGCGGTTCCATTGCTGGGCGACGACTGGTTCGATCCGTTGGAAGCCGGTGTGCGCCAGCGGATCCGCTCGTTCATCGAGGCGATGCTGGAGAGCGAGCTGGACGCGGCGCTGAACCGCGGGCGTTATGAGCGCGCCGGGCCACGCCAGGGGCATCGCCACGGCCATCGTGACCGACAGGTCCTCGGCACATTCGGCCCGACCACCGTGTCGGTTCCGCGCGCCCGGTTGGCCGGGGCCGACGGCACGACCCGGGAATGGCGCAACCGGACGCTGCCGGCCTACAAGCGACTGACCAGGCAGGCCGAGGCGCTGATCGCCGGGACCTACCTGGCGGGCACCAACACCCGCCGGGTCCGCCGCGCCCTGGGAGCGCTGTTCGGCGGGGCGGTCGGCAAGGACACCGTCAGCCGGGCCTGGCGCAAGGTCCAGGGCGACTGGGAAGCCTGGCAGAAGCGGGATCTGTCGCAGGACGACATCGTGCGCATCATACTGGATGGCACCGTGGTCAAGGTCCGGCTGGACAAACGGGCCACCGGCATCTCGGTGCTGGTGGCACTCGGTGTCCGGCGCGACGGCCAGAAGGTGCTTCTCGGCCTGCGCAATATGGGCGGCGAGAGCGAAGCCGCGTGGCGGGCCTTCCTGGATGATCTGGTCGCCCGCAAGCTCGCCACGCCGGACCTGCTGATCATCGACGGCGCCCCGGGCCTGGAGGCGGCCCTGAGCGCCCTCTGGCCGGACGTGCCGCGGCAACGCTGCACAGTCCACAAGCATAGGAATCTCGTGGCCCACGCGCCCAAGAAGCTGCACGAAGAGATCAGCACCGACTACACCGACATGATCTACGCCAGGACGGTGAAGGATGTCGAAGCCCGGCGGAAGGCGTTCGTGCGAAAGTGGCGGCTGAAGTGCCCAGCGGTCGCCGCCAGCCTTGAGGAGGCAGGTGCCAACCTGTTCACCTTCCTGCTCTACCCGCCCGACCAGTGGAAGTCGATCCGGACGACCAACGCCATCGAGCGGTTGCACGAGGAGTTCAAGCGCCGGATCAAGACGCAGTGCCTGCTGCCGTGTGCCGAGACCGCCTGCATGCTGTTCTGGGCCCTGCTCGCCAGCGGCCAGATCACCCTACGCCGCGTTGACGGTTGGGACACCCTGCACGTCGCTCCCGCCGACCAGCCGCTTGACCTCGCCGCATGATCCGACGACCCTGAAGCTCAGGAGAATGCGCCCTCAGCAATTCCTACCAACCTTCGGACACGACCGCACCATCGACCACCGAACCCTAAAGCGCTCTGGCTCGCTGTCCCTATCCTTCCTGCGCGGCGTTGGCCTGCCGAATAGCCTGATAGACTACCTGCCCTCGCTGCTGAACCAAACTATCCAGTTCTACTCGGTCTTCATCAGCTACAGCCATGCCGACAAGTCGTTCGCACGACGGCTGTACAATGAACTCCAAGGACACGGCATTCGCTGCTGGCTCGATGAGCACCAGATGCTCCCCGGCGACGACATGTATGAGCGGATCGATCACGGTATCCGCCTATGGGACAAAATCCTGCTGTGCTGTTCCAGAAATTCATTGACGAGCTGGTGGGTGGACAACGAGATCGACAGCGCTTTCGAAAAGGAGCGTCAACTCATGAAGGAGCGAGGCCGAAAAGTGCTTGCTGTGATCCCGCTCAATCTCGACGGCTTCTTATTCGACCAGGAATGGAAGAGTAGCAAGGCACGACAACTCCGGACTCGGTTGGCCGGTGATTTCACCGGCTGGGAAAAGGACAACGCCAAGTTCGAGGTCGAATTTGAGAAGGTCTTTCGGGCGCTGCGGGCCGACGAAGGAGGACGGGAGACGCCGCCACCTTCCAGGCTGTGAAATCCGTCGAATACCCGACGTAACCCCGACCACCTGTCCGAAATCCACCGTGTTTCGGACAGGGCTGATCAGAGTGGTCCGGTAACGACGATGTTGTGCAATCTCGCCAAATTTGCCGCGCGCCGCCCCCTTTGGAACCGCCACCGTCCCATCCTCAAGCACAGTGCGCCACAGCGCACGCCCGGACGTGCAATTGGTCCGCCATACTGAGCGTCGGATTAGACATCCGCGGAGGCGAACCATGCGGCGACATCACCTGATCCTCCTAGGCACCCTCGCCCTCGTTCCTGGCACGGCGCTCGCCGTCCCGGCCTATACCATCACCGACCTCGGCACTCTCGGCGGGGACTTCAGCTCCGGCTCTGATATCAATGCCAACGGCCAAGTGACGGGAGACAGCGGCACCGCAGACGGCGTCCCCCATGCGTTCCTTTGGGATCCCGTGACGGGCATGCGCGGCCTCGGCACGCTCGGGGAAAATTACAGCTCGGGCACTGGCATCAACGCCAGAGGGCAGGTGACGGGGGGAAGCACGGTCGCGGACGGCACCAACCACGCATTCCTGTGGGACCCAGTGAACGGAATGCAAGACCTCGGTACTCTTGGCGGGGCAGGCAGTACAGCCGCCGACATCAACGACATCGGACAAGTGACGGGACAGAGTCAGAACTCGAACGACCTGTCCGTCACATTCCTGTGGGCCCCGGAAGCCGGAATGCAGGATCTCGGCACACTCGGCGGGGGATACAGCTTCGGCTCGGCAATCAATCCCGAGGGCTTGATCACCGGGTCGAGCGAAACCTCGGACGGCGTCCTTCCCCATGCATTCCTGTGGAGCCCGGACAACGGCATGCGGGACCTCGGTACGCTTGCGCCCTTTCCGTCCTCCAGCACCGGCTACGGCATCAATGCCATCGGTCAGGTAACGGGAGAAACCGAAACGGTCGAGGTTCCGCGCAGGGCCTTTCTCTGGGATCAGGTCAGCGGCATGAGAGAACTCGGCACGCTCGGCGGCCGAGAGAGTGCTGGTTTCGACATCAACGCCGCCGGCCAGATCACGGGCACCAGCGACCCAGCGGACGGAACTACGCGTGCCTTCCTGTGGGATCCGGTGTTCGGCATGCTCGATCTGAACGATCTTATTCTACCGGGTCTGGGATGGGACGTTCTGGAAGAGGCACGCGCGATCAACGATGCCGGGCAGATCACCGGCTATGGCTTCATCGGCGGTCAACAGCATGCCTTCCTGCTCACGCCGGTCACGGTCGCGGAAATCCCGGAACCGGAGACGCTGGCACTGATCGTCGTCGGTGGCATTGTGCTGGGCTTGGGACGGCATCGCAGACGCCAATAGGACGTAGTTGCCCATAGGGACGGCAGGGCTTAAGAAAATGCCACTACCCGACAAGGAGATTGACGGCATGAGCAGGTAGGTGTTATTTGACACCTTGGGCGCGAGATGCGCCTTTTCGAAACCGCCCGGTGAAGCCGCGGCGGTTTTTTTATTGCCGATCTCTCTGGAGTCAAAAATGACCGAGCCATTCACGATCGGGTGCCGCCCGGTCGACCCCGACTTGATCGCGCCGGCCGCCGTCGCGGTCATTCTCGGCATCAGCACCACGGCGCTTACGAAGCTGGTCAACCGCGGCGAGGTCCCGCCGCCTTTCAAGTACGGCGCCCGGTGCGTCTTATGGAGCCGGCGCGAGATCCAACTGCTCGCCTATGAACGCGAGGCGGCGGCTCGGCGGACGAGCCGGATCCAGCCGGCGGCCTGAGGCTCGTTATGCCGCTCGACCGCGCGAACTCCGACCGGCTGGTCAAGCTGCTCGGCATGCTCGGCTCAGACCATGCCGGCGAGGTGGCGAACGCCGGCGCTGCGGCTCACCGCCTCCTCCAGTCCGCCGGCCTGACCTGGGCAGAGGTCATCGTTCGCCCGGTCGAGTCGGGGCCGAAAACCTGGCGTGAGCCAGCTGACTGGCGTGGCGCCGTCAGCATCTGCCTGGGGATGCCCGGCGCGCCCCTGTCAGAATGGGATCGGAGCTTTCTCTTTGAGATCGCCGGCTGGACAGCGATTTCGGCCAGGCAGAAGGCTCAGGTCGATCGCATCGTCACGGCGTGCCGCCTGCACGCGCGCATGGCCGCATGAGGCCCGCGACTTGGCTCTGGCGTCAATTTTTCTCTCGATCCGTGAAAACGCTTGCGCGAAATCCGTCGATAACTCAAACTCGGAAATGAGAAAGGGGCCAAGGACGCCACATCCTCGACCCCTCCCTTCAACCCGCTGCCGGTCCCCCCAGTTCATCACACCAAAGGACCGTCAGCATACAAGCCGTTCGCAGGATGTCCCGCTTCACCCGGCACGACGTAAATGTAACCTTGACCGACTCCAAAATCAATCGGATTGGTCTTTTTTGCGTTGGGGGAAATGGGGCACACGGCGAAACGGCGGAGGTCCATTGCTATGCCGCTGGTCGATGTCGTTCTCGACGCCGCCGCTGACACCCGGATTCCATCCACGGGTATCAACTCCCTCGCACTCCTTGCACAGTATGCTGATGCCAACGGCATCGTCGGCCCCGACGAAGAGGGGCGATCCCTGGCCGATCCGCGCAACGTCGCGGCCCATCTCGGAGCAGGTGCATCGACCGTGACGCGGGCGTTCGGCATGCTCGAGCAGCTCGGCTACATCCGTTGGACGAGATCCTGGAAATCTGGTCCGCATAATCGACCGGGCTCCGTCCAGATAATTCAATCGCGCTCAGTCGCCGCCTAGCGCGAGCGCCACATGGAGCCCACCACAAACCGCCGCCCGAATGGGCGGGCGGGCAGCGGACACGCGCGCGTAGACCAACCGCCCGACTCCGTGACCGTCCTGCGGACCTTCGGGCCGTTGGCGACTAAGCGCATCCGGTTCAACAAACCAACCGGGAGCTACAAGTTCGAGAACTACGGCCGCGCCGCCAAGTTCTCGATTGCCGAGCACCCTGTCGCGGACATCCATGACCTGGCGCAGCTACTGGAAGCGACCGCCCAGGACCCCCAGTCCTTCGTGGTTCGCGGCAAGCCGGCCGAAGGGATCGATCGCCAGTGCGCCCAGCGCCGGCTGTATCCTCGGAAGAACAAGGCCACAGGCGAGATCGAGCCGGCGACGCTGGAGCCCGCCGACCGGCATTGGCTGTTGCTCGACGTGGACGGCATCCCCTGCCCCGACACCATCGACCCGATCCATGAACCCGAGGCTGTGGTCGAGCATGTCGTCAGCCTGCTGCCGCCGGAGTTCGACGGCGTCACGTGCTGGTGGGCTTTCACCTCTGGCCACGGCATCAAGCCGGGCATCCGCCTGCGCCTGGGGTTCTGGTCGAGCCGCAAGCTCGGCACCGAGCAGCTGAAAGCCTGGCTGGGCGAGATGGTCACTGCCGAGGACGGCAGCACCGTGAAACGCTGGCCGGTGGACTGCTCCATCTTCGTCCCGACCCAGCCGAACTACATCGCCAAGCCGATCTTCGAAGGCGCCTACGACCCCGTGCCCCACAGGTCCGGCCTGTGGGTTGGCCACTCCAACGAGTTCGACCCGCCCCAGATCAACCTTTCCAAGCCGGTCATCGCCCGGTCGGCCGCCCCTCAGATGGCCGGGCTCGGGTATGACAGCTACCGCACCCTGATCGGTGACCATAGCGGCATGGGCTTCTATGAGCCGATCAAGAAGGCCGTAGCCGCCTACATCCGCCGGCATGGCTCGGCCGCCGACACGACCTGGCTGCGCGCCGACCTGGAAGCTGTGATCCGTGATCGCGGCCATACCCGCGACCACCAGTACGTCGAGGACAGGGTCCGCGACCTGGACGGCCTGATCGAACGCATCCGCGGTTTCCAGGCGGCCGACGAAGCGCGCCAGAAAGAGGTTGCCCCTTTCGCCTTGCCGCGCGGAGCCATAGCCGACGTTGAGCCGTACTGGGTGACCGATCCGCGCTCCGTCAGCGACGTCCGCAAGTCCCTGAACGACGTCATCCGCGAGAAGGGACATATTGCTGTCAAGCTCACCCCCGGCACCGGCAAGTCCACCGCCGAGGGTGAGCTGGCCATGCAGGCCGAGGAAGGCTGGACCCTCCACATGTACCCCAACCACGAAGTCGCCGCCGCGTTCGTGACGGAGATCCAGGCGAAGGGCGGCGTCGCCTTCCACCTGACCGGCCGCGGGTACGAGGACGCCAAAGGCCTGATGTGCGTCGAGAACACGCTAGCCGAACTGGCGCACAAGGCCCGGTTGAATGTCAGAGAGGAGGTCTGCGCCTACTGCCCCAAGGCGTTCGGCTGCCGGTACCTGGGCCTGCTGATGGATGTCGAGTCGGCCCTGGCGACCGCCCCGACCGGCGTCCTGGTCGCCGTCCACAACTACTTCTCCCAGAGCATGGCCCGTGAGGTCGATAGCTCCAAGTTCCACCGCGTCGTGGTGGACGAGCGGATCGACATCGGGTTCGACCTGCCGGTGCCGCTGGATCGGTTGGAAGAGGAAATGGCCGACGCCATCACCGCCCGGCGGATTAAGGAAGCGTTCAACAGCGAAGGCTGGCTCGACCTGACCGGGTTCGATGCCGACGACCTGGAAGAGCGGGCCGAGGTCGAAGGGCGCAGCGCCAAGCTGGTGATGAACCCGGAATGGAGCTGGCCGCAGCGGATCGAGGCGATCCGCCAGCACGCAGAGCGCCGGGGTGCTGACCTGCGCTGGAAGTTCCAGAAGCTGCTCGAAACCATGGCTTGGGAAATACGCCAGGGCCGGAAGTTCTCCAACCAGATTGTGCTGACTCATGCCGAGAAGCAGCGGGACGGCACCCATCGCGCCGTGACTCACGTCTTTGGCAAGAAGGAGATCGCCGCGAAGCTGGCCGGGCTCGATGTCCACTACCTTGACGGCACCATGGACGAGTTGCAGGCCCGCGCGCTGCTGGGCGCCCAGGCCCGGTACTTCGCCTTGGACGCGGAGCGGAATCTGCACGTCACCCAGGTGACCGACGCCAAGTTCTCGAAGAACCACCTTCTACACCGGCCGGAAGCGGAGCAGAACCGTCATAAGGTCTACCAGTTCCTGGAAGCCCTCAGCCGAAATCATCGCCGCATCCTGGTCGGCCTGCCCAAGGAATGCCGCGACGTGATGGAAGACGAGTGGCTGACCCTGGTCGACACCATGGACCGCCCGCCGATCGTCCGGTTCATGCACTTCAACAAGTCGCGCAGCTCGAACCGCTTCAAGAGCTTCGATGCCGTGGTGGTGGTCGGCCGCGAGGAACCGGCCGTTCGCGCCGTCGAGGCCGTGGCCCGCAAGCTGTTTCCCGACCAGCCCATCATCCCCATCGCCTCGACGGAGAAGGACGGCGAGTTCGGCCCACAGTGGCCGAGCAGGGCGCAGGGCTACACGATGCGCGACGGGCGCCGGGTCGGCGTCGAGGTCAACTACCACCCCTGCCCGCTGTGCCAGTCCGTCCTTCAGCAGATCCGGGAAGGCGAGATCGTCCAGCTGGTAGACCGGCTTCGGCCGGTGAACCGGGCCGACCAGCCGGCCGCCTACCTGCTGACCAACATTCCCACCGAACTGGTGGTCGATCGCCTGGTGGCCTGGCGCGACCTGGTCGCAGAGACGTGCGAGCTGACCTGGTGGCAGAAGGCCCTGACCGCCGGCCATGGCGTGGCCCCCCTGACGCCGGGGTGGTTGGTTGGCGCCGGCATCTTCGCGAACGCGGAGGCAGCAAAAAAGGCGGTAGCCAGGCTGCTGGAAAAAACGGGACACCAGCCATTGAAGAATAATTCTTATATGGCTGGTGTCCCCTTTTTCAAAACCACCCCTTACCGGCGGCAGGGCCAGCGCGGGCATGCCAGCATGGCCCTGGTTGCCCCCGGGGTTGCCAACCCCGCTGACCTCCTGGCACGGCATGTAGGGCCGCTGAAGCTGTTCGATGGGCTGGAGGTTCTGGATCCGAAAGTTCAGACGGCGGCAGTGATCGAAATCGATCCTGCAGCCTTTGAACCCGACGAACCTGCTCTCGCGGAATTGGCCGCCGCCGGCCAGCCGGTCAAGCTGGACACGGAAGCTGGAGTAACCGCGCTGCGCGAACGCTTAACCTGGATCGAGGCCATCAACGCAGCGACGGGCGGAAGACTTCCTGGCGCTTTCTGGTCATCTTTCGCCGACGATGTCACGGCGACAAACGTTCAGAGGAGAAAATTAGAAGAGTATGATAAAGTAATACGAACAAAAAACTTACATTATCAGGAGTCATCGCTATGAAAGGTCTTATATTATCGGATGAAGATGCGTCGAATAATCTTGATTATACTTCTCTGTCGCCCGAGGAGTATATGAACAAGCAGTTCGGGCGAGGGGCCTGGGCTTATGACCCGCTGGACGATCTTTTTATCGTGCCCGATCCCGATTACGCCGGGCCGGGCCGCGGCTTCGTGCTGGTCGACCGCGCCCGCCAGCGGAAGACGGCGAAGATCCCAACGAATTTCATCAACTAGTCCGGCCTCCCGCCGGCTCATCGCGGTTCATCACCACTTGAAAGAATAGATAATGCCGAAAATGCGGCCAATGCTGAGCCCTGCCGATCTCCATCCTGCAAACAGGACGCCCCCGCACCTGCTGGCCAAAGCGTGGGAAGTCAAATGGCAGATGGTTGGGCCGGGTGATGATCTGCCTCCTGCGCCGGTCAACAGCGCCGCTGTGCTGATTGCGGCCGATGATCCGCAGGGTCTGGGTCACGGAACCGGCCCTGGTGGCTTTTCCGAGGAGCTGATCGGCTACGTTAGGTCCGCGGTCATGATCATCGTCGTGTCCGGTCCCGGGAGCGGTTTTTTTCACACCTCCTTGATCGCTAAAGCCCGGAAGTACAAACGGTGCGCCATCCTGATCTCCTCGAACGTTCGATACCATAACGAGTGGTCTGACATCGTGCGTCGTGAAGCGCCCAACGCCTTAATCGCCGAACACGATCCAATCCGTAATTTTTGGATCGTGAACGAACCTCAGGCCCTGCCGGAATCCGAATGGTAGCGCGGCACGGCTCTGACATGACGGTGGCACCAACCAGCCCTTGGCTTCCTTCCCCGAAATCTATGTAAACAGAAAGTTTGCATAAACTAGGTATATAAGTGTATATATAGATTATTGATCTGATTTTCATCCCATGATAAAGATCATTTCTACGGAATTATAAAGGTGTCGCTATGGTCGATACTTTATCCTTGACGGATTTACCGCATGCACTGCGTAAAATTACTGCTAAGTGCGCGCCTTATCACCTACTCTACCGCATAGCCCTGAACGGAGACTTTCCAACGGAGCGCACGGCGACCGGCCGGTGGCGTATCCGGTGTGAGGACGTGCCGGGCATCGCGGCGAAGTTGGCCATCAATAGCGGGGAACGGAAATGAGCGACGGTCAAATCGAGCGGCTTCAGGAAGAAAATTCGGCTCTGAGGGCGGAAAACAATGGTCTGCGCGGGCAACTGGCCCAGGTCGAGGCTCGCGCTGAGACGGTCGAGAAATCGAACAAGAAGCTCGTTTCCGAGCGGGACGAGGCGATCACAAAATACCGACGGGGTATCGCGCACAACGAATTCAGTCGCCTCGCGCTGGCTGCCGGTATTGTTCCCGACGCCCTGGGTGACTTCCTCGCCCGGGTCGACGCGGCCGGGTGGACCGTGGACGAAGTAGACGATCTGGCGCTGGTAGACTCCAAGACCGGAAAGAGCAGACGAAGCGACTACGGCGGCGCCACGACGCCCACAGAATGGGTCGAAGAGCTGAAGCGGACGACCGGTCGGCACCTTTTCCAGGGGACCGGCGTCCGGACCAACACTGGCGGCGGTTTCGAATCTTCAACCGGTCGTAACCCCTGGGCAAAAGAGACGTGGGACGACACCGCGCAGGCCCTCGCCTACCGTGCCGACCCCGCGAAGGCCGAGGCAATGGCGAAGGTCGCAGGGTCCCGCATTGGCGCGCTGAAGCCGGCATAGGCCGAAAGACCCTTCATGGATAACCATTGGCAATTCTGGTCGGCCGAGGACGAGCCGCTCCCGGCGGCTGTCGCCGACTGGCAGTTCGATGCGGCCCTCCCGCAGCCGTGGCCCCTCAGAAGCCCCGGCGCATTCGACCGCGGCCCCGACGGGCGCTGGACCTCCTACCCGGCCAACACGCCGCGCCCGTACCACGCTCCCGTCACGCGCGTGCTACGGGGAATCCTGGTAGAGCCCGCCCGGTTCCAGCTCGTCTACAACAGCCGGCCCTTCGCGCCGACCAGCCTGTTCGCTGCCCCGATTGTCGCCGACAGCACCGTCCAGACGCCCTTCGGGATCGGCGCCGTCCTGCTCCGCGCCGACAACACGGCCGCGACGCACGGGTAGGCCTTTCCGTAACCTGCGTGCCAAAAGTGCCGATCTGGAAAGCGTTAGATTTCAATGGGTTGCGCCAGACCTGTTCGTGTAACCCTATGATATCATGAGAGATTCAGCTTTTTCATTTGATCGTGAGGCCCCGGGGCGGCCATTCCATCGCTGAGAATTCGGCGCAGTGGCTCAGGGATCGGATTTTGCGTCCGGTGGAGTGCCCCGTGCCGCGGAGGCAATCCGGCTGATGGTGGCTCGATGGACCCGGAAGAGGCGGGCGACATCGGCTCCGGTGCGACCGGCGGCGAGCATCCCGAGAATCTCGGTCTTTTGGTGTGCCAGGAGCTTCGGACGCCGTCCGCCCTTTCGGCCGCGCTCGCGGGCCGCCCTCAGACCGGCGCGGGTTCGCTCCCGGACCATGGCACGCTCGAACTCGGCGAAGGACCCAAGCATCTGCATCATCATGCGTCCGGCCGGACCGGTGGTGTCGACCGCTTCTGTCAAGGAGCGGAAGGTGGCACCCGCCGCGTCGATCTTCTCCAGGATATGCAGCAGATCCTTGAGCGAGCGTGACAGGCGGTCGAGTTTCCAGACGACGAGAGCATCGCCGTCGCGCAAATGGTCGAGGAGGCGATGTAACTCGGGCCGATTCCACCGGCCGCCGGAGGCTGTCTCCTCGTAGACGCGCGTGCAGCCGGCCGCCTTCAGGGCACTGACCTGGGCGGCGGTGTCCTGATCGTCGGCCTTCGACACGCGGGCATAGCCAAGCAGCATGGCAGGTGTCGCAAAATCCTGTTGCCTTTGACTGCGATTTGGCAACAGGATTCCGCACAGCACAAGCCCTTGTTTCTGCTTGTCCCGGGTTTCCGCTGCGCAGACGATCGTTTGTGAATCATCGGGAATGGCAATATCGACGACAGTCGTCTGGCCGGCGGTGACACTCTGATCAGGGGGACGCAGCGATTCCGGATCCTGTCGCCAGCCCGATGAAGAAGGGTCCGATGAGTCGGTGGGAACATCGATATCTCGGTGAGGACAGGTTTCCCGCGACGCTGTCGGCGCTCGAGATCGAGCATTTCTTCACTCTCGACGAGGGCGAGCTGGCTTCGGTTCGAGAGCGCCGGGGACCCTTGAACCGGCTGGCGCTCGCCCTCCAGGTCGGCTTCCTCAAGATGACCGGCCGTACCCTCAACTCCGTTGAGCTCATTCCCTCGGGGATCCTCGATCATCTCGGCCGGCACCTCCATTGCGTGCCGCCGCGGATCGCCTCGGTCCGGGCGTTCTATCGCCGGCGCCCCCGGACCTTGTTCGAGCATCATGAAGCAGCGCTCCGGCTGCTCGGACGTACCGTGCTCACCCCTCATGCCGGGCGCGGGCTCGTGGCCTATCTTCGCCGGGAAGCGGCAGTGGTGTTCGACCATGACGACCTGATGGCACGGGCCCGCATCTGGCTGGTCGAGCATCATTATCTCCTGCTCCGTGAGCGGGACATCCGGCGGCAGGTGATCGCCGCGCGGCGGCACCACGAGCAGGCTCTGTTCAAGACCATCGCTGCGGCGGTACCGGCGGCCGAGCGCGAGACCTGGGTGTCGCGGCTGCTCGCGCCCGTCGAGGGCGGTGAGATCGGCCACGTCGAATGGCTGGGTGCCGTGCCGTCGAGCAAGGGCGCCAAAGGCCTCGAGGAGCAGATCGAGAAAGTCGGTTTCCTCAAGGAATTGGCCGCGAACCGGCTCGTCCTCCCCGATCTGCCGCTCGCAGGGCTGGAGCATTTCGCCAAACGGCTGATGTCGCGCAAGCCCGCGGCGTTGGCGCGGATCAAGGACCCGCATCGAACAATCGAGGTCGCCTGCTTCCTGCGCCTCACCCTGCTGCGTGTGACGGACGCAAGCCTGACGCTTCTCGATCACCGGATCGCAGCGCTGTGGCGCGACGCTCGGGAACGCGCCGCGGAAGCGCGGGCGAGCCGATTGCGACGGTTCCGTCAACTGCTCGGCGATCTCGCGGGGCTGGCGGGTGACGAAACGCTCGAGGTCGCCGAATTGCGGTCGCGGCTGCGCGGCCTGATCGCGCCCTTCGAACCGGAGCGCGCGGCGACCCAGGTCGACGCCGTGCGCCAGGAACTGGGGCGCAAGTCCCAGCAGCTGGCCCGGCTCCTCAAGACGGCGCGTGCGGCGGAATTCGTGATCCCCGCCGACCACCGGCTCGCCGCCGCTCTTGCGACGCTCGATTCTGTCGCCGCGTCGTCCGCCACCACCTTGCCAGGCGGGATCTCCCAGCCGTTCGGTCCGTCCTGGCAGGGTCTGATCAATCAGCCGGATCGGGTGGCCGCACTCGGTTGCTTTCGCGCGGCAACCGTGATGGCCCTGAAGCGGGCGGTTCGAAACCGGTCGGTCTCGGTCGATCACAGCCTGTCCCATCGGGCTCCCGAGGACAAGCTGATCCCCCTGAAACTCTGGCAGCGCGACCGGGCGCGCTTCATCCGTGACCTCAACCTGCCGGACAGCGCAGAGAAATATCTTCAGCGTCTGGAAGCGGGCCTGGCCGCTGGACTTGCCGCCTTGGCCGAGGCTGTCGAGGCTGGCACCGTCGCCATTGAGGGCGACGAACTCCGGGTCCCCCGGCGCAAGCCGCAGCCAAAGGATCCGCGCGTCGAAACGGCGCGCCGGGTGCTCGGGCGTGCCGTCGGTGACGCCCAGCTTCCGGAAGTCCTGATCGAGATCGACGGCCTGACCCGGTTCTCCTGGGTCCTGCTCGGGCGTCCGGCCCGGTCGGAGCAGGAGTTGGTGACGCTCTATGCCAGCCTGCTCGGGCTGGGCTCCGACCTTTCCAGGGCCGAACTCGTGCGCATGGTGCCGTCAGTCGCGGCCGACAGCCTCGCCCAGATGGTGGTGAGGATCGAAGCGGAGGGAAGGTTTCGCGCGGCCAATGACGCGGTGCTGCGCTTCATGCGTCAGCATCACATCGCCACCCTGTGGGGACGCGGCCTGTTTGCGTCCGCAGACATGATGAGTCTCGAGGCGACGCGCTATCTCTGGTCGGCCCGGCTCGACCCGCGACGGCGAACCTATGCGGTCGGAATCTATGCCCATGTGCTCGACCAGTGGGGCATTCTTTATGATCAACCGATCGTCCTGAACCGCCGGCAAGCGGGCGCCGCCATCGAAGGCGCGTTGCGCCAGCGGCAGGTCGATCAGCTCAAGCGCGTTGCGGTCGACACCCATGGCTTCACGCATTTTGCGATGACGCTCGCCAAGGTGGTGCAATTCGATCTATGCCCGCGACTGGCCGGGCTGAAAAAGCGACGGCTCTATCTGCCCAAGGGGCTCACAGTTCCGGAGATCCTGCGGCCGATCGTGGCCGAGACCGTTTCCCGCCGCGCGATCAGCCGGGGTTGGGATGGCTTGCTCCGGCTCGGAGCCTCCGTCAAGCACGGCTGGTACCCGGCGACCGAGGCGCTCGACCGCTTCGGCTCGGCCGCCGCCGGCGATCCTGTTTACGAAGCCGGTGACGCCCTGGGAAAGCTGCTGCGCACCCTCTATCTCTGCGACTATCTCAGCAACCCGGTATTCCGGACGGAAATCCTCGATCTGCTCAACCAGGGCGAGGCCGTCCACAGCCTGCAGCGCGCCATCCATAACGGCATGATCCCGGCGAAACACGGCCGCACGACCGAACAGCTCGGCGCCATCTCGGGGGCGCTCACCTTGCTCGCGAACATCGTCATGGCCTGGAATACCCATCGCCTCCAGGCGGCGATCGACCTGGCCCCGGGCGACCATGCCGACGATGTGTTGAGCCGTCTCGCACCGATCGGACACAAGCACATCAACATGCGCGGCATCCTGACGTTCGATCTCACCCGGTACGGATCGAGCCTGCTTCGCCAGACGCCACAGGCCGCCCAGGACCGTTCATCGAGCGAAAAAAGCTGAATCTCTCATGATATCATAGGGTTACACGAACAGACCCGGCGCAACCCGTTGAAATCAAACGCTTTCCAGATCGGCACTTTTGGCACGCAGGTTACGGAAAGGCCGGGTACACCACCGAAGTCCGCGCATGGCTCGAGGAGTTCCTCAAGCGCGTCCAGTACGATTGATCACGGCCACCCGCCGAAGCTCGACGTCAGGGTGTGGAATGGGACTGGCCGACGAGATGTCTGCTGTCACTCCAGATATCCCTTCTCCCGAAGATAGGCGATGGTCGCGATCTCCACGAGAGACGACGCCGACCGCTTGTCATCCCGCGCTGCCTTCTCGACGGCGGCCTTCACCTCCGGGTCGAACCGGATGCTAAGGCTCGGGAGGGATCGCTTGGTCGGGGGTGCGGTCATGATCATGCCTTCATGGATCATAGTGTTTCATTATCCTCTTGCGTGACTCACGGTGTTTCACTAAGATACACCCATGGAGCAGTGAGTTCCATAATTTGGTCACGGAGACGAAAATGCAGTGCATCTCCTCCGCAGTCAACAAACCGTCCACCAGGGACGTGATCGCCCGCCAGGGCTCTGACACCATCTTCGTCGAGTACCGCGCGCAGCCTTTCGGTCAGCTCGTTCTGCTGATCGCAGAGCTGGTCGGTTGCCTCCCGATCAGCCAGGCCACCACGCGATACGAAATTGGCCGCAAAATCGTCGGGGAAGAGGACGCGGTCAACGCGGCCTGCGATCTCGAATGGGACGCCGCCGATGAGCTGGAAAGCCTCCTCGGCCATCGCGGCACCAAGGACGCCGGGATCGGCTTCGCCGAGGCCGTGGAGCTTCTGTTGGACGCTCGCGCGGCCGCTCTCGCCACCGCGGCGGAGTAGAGGCCATGCCTCAAGAAATCGCCCTCGGTCGGACCGGCACCGCGACTTACGTTCTCCGCGGCGCATGGGTTTACAGGCAAGCCGGAATGGTAACCTCTCGCTACGACATGCTCCCCGACTTCGTTGCCGAAATGATGACCGGCGCGCTTGGCGGATCCTGGCGCGAGACGCCTGAAGGCTCCTGCATTATCGACCGTTTCCTGAACTGATCAACCGCCCGGCGCCGGGAGTGGTGCAAACACCCCCGGCATCCGGCTTTCACCGGAGTGTCAGAAATGCGAACCCCCGACACCACAATAGTGTACCTGCCCCAAGACGGCGGCGCCAGCGACCGGTGGGCGACCGTCGCCGCCGCTCTCCGCGCCGCCGGCATCTCCGACATCCGGCCGGCCCCCATGCTCGCTCAGGAGTTCCAGCCGCGCGCCGCGCACCCCGCTCTCCTCCGCCGGGTGGAGGTCTAAGATGTCAGAACTCCTGCTCGCGATAGCCGAGTTGCGCCGGTGCTCCGACGCCACCGCAGCGTCGGCCGAGGCTGAATCTATCGCCCTGAACGCCGTGATCGACCAAGTGCCGGCGGATACTGCCGAGCTGGCCGCGCTGATCGATGCCGTCGTCGACGACGACTTCACCAGGATAATCCTCAGCGTTGTGGTCGAGAACGCCCGCGCGCTGTCCGGAGAGCGGTCCTGATGGCCTTCGCTCGCCGCAACTTCATCAACGGCCTGGTCGGAGTAATCGCCATGCCCATCACCTCCGCTGCTGCCAGCCCCAACACCGTGTCATTGCGGATGGCGGGACTGATCGCCAAGTTCGTCGAAACGAGTGCTGCTCTGGAAGCAATTGATTGCGACGAGTCCCCAATGGCCTGGGAGGCGGCTGCCAAAGCAAGCGAAGCCGCTTTTAATTCCTTGGTCTACGAACACCCGGCCTCGCTCGCCGATTTCGCGGCCAAAATGGATGCTTTGGCGAAGCTCATGTCGGAAGAAGACTCCGAGCTTCACGTCTTCCGCCAACTCGCCGAGGACGCGCGTTTGCTGGCGGAGGCCGGCTGATGAAACACCAGCAGCTCAGCTTCGGCCTGGTCATCACCGATCCCGCTGAACACCGCCGCCGCCTCCTGACCAAGCCGCGGCGGTGCCTCTCCTGTGACCGGACCTTCGCATCGTGCGGACCGGGCAATCGGATCTGTACAGCCTGCAAGGGGCGCGAGGCGTGGAGCGGTCCCGCCGATTTCGCTGTCGTCTCAACCGCCTCGACCGCTGGATTTTGAGGAGCTAACCATGTCCATTCGCATCACCTCCTCGCAGCGCTGTGTTCTGGCGGATTGCGTCCGGCTTGCCCTGGTTGGCTGGATCATCACCGATCCCACCGTCGGCCAGCGCGCACGACGTCTGGAGCACAAGGCGACGACCATCCTGGGTTTCGGCTTCAGCCGGTTCGCGACGATGGCTCAGAACGAATTCGGCGCCGACTACCGGCCGGGAAGTCCCGTCTCGAACATTCGGTTCCCGCTTTCGATCGCCGAGGCCGCCGCGCTCGCGAACGACATCGAACTGGAGCTGGCGACCGACGCCCAGCTCCTCGCCGCCGGCATCCTCGCCGCCCATTCGCCGTACGGCCAGCCTGAAGTCTGCTCGCGAGACTGGAGGGCCTACGTTGGCGTCCTGGCGGCCCTGGGGCTGTCGATCGATGACGACCGGCCTGCGTGGCGGGACGAGGTCCGGAGCGGCCTGGAACCCTTCCGCCGGGCTGTTGCGGCGGTATCGGCTGCCCTGCCCGTCGCCGCGGAGTGAGGCTATCGGCGGCGACGGCCTGGCCTCAAAAAACATGATCGAAAAGGCGGCGCGGATCTTGAATGGTCCAAGCCGCCTTTTCTGTGATCTCCCAAATCACGGAAAGAGGAATAAAGAAAATGCTGTACAAACAGAGAATCTGCGCCGAATGTGGGAAAGAATTTCAGGTAAAAATCAGGAATCCGACCAAATTTTGCTCGCAGCTCTGTTATTTTCTGTCGAGGCTGGACAGGTCCGGCGGAGACGACTCCTGCTGGCTCTGGAAAGGCTACATCAATCCCCAGACCGGCTATGGTGTCGCGCACGGTTCGCCGCTGCGGAACCGGATGATGAGCGCGCACAGGCTCTCTTACCACCTGCATCACGGCAAGGATCCCGGCCGCCTTTTCGTCCTACACCGTTGCGACGTACGTACTTGCGTAAACCCTCGGCACCTGTTCCTGGGAACGGCGCGGCAGAACTGGGAAGACTCTATCGCGAAAGGGCGCCAGGTGGCCGTCCGGATCGGAGAGGCCAACAGCCGCTCCAAGCTGACCACCGAGAAGGTTCGGGAAATCCGCCGATCGACGGCAACCAGCGCGGAGCTGGCAAGGCGGTTCGGCGTCTCGAGTGTTGCGGTCGGGCTGATCCGGCGCGGCCGATCGTGGGCGCATGTACAAGACGATCTGCCGACCGTCGATGATCGCTCGCACTGAATTTCAGTCCAGTCCGACGAAATGCCGGGCCTTCGCTCCAACGCCAGCGCCGATCAGGCCGGCCCCGATCGCGGCCAGGATGCTCCCACCAAGTGGCCATCCCAGTGCCACCGCGGCGGCCAGGGGGATGGACGCGCAGGCCAGCGCGGCGGCGGCCGTCAGCAGGAAAACGAAGCGGTGTCCCATGTGGATTCCAAACTCTCCGAAGGGTGAACAGCTGCACCGTCCATTGTCCGCCATCCGTGAATTTTGCGGACCGGATCGCGATCCTGATTTTGCAAAAATCCTGGCTCTATTTTGGCTACCGCCCCGTCGGGCACTAGGCACCAGGCCTTGTCGGCTTAGAATGGTTGCGCCGACAACTAAAACGTCAACATAAGCGGGAATCTACAATATGTCCGTAATCTACGGAAAAGGCAGCGGAACGGCCTGGGGCACTCGCTGGGCTGACACGATTTACGTGAGGGGCGCCGCCGCCGGCTATGGCCAAGGCGGAGACGACACGCTCTATGGCGATGCGTCGGCGAACAAGCTGGTGGGGCAGGACGGCAATGACACGGCGCACGGTGGCGCAGGGAACGACGCCCTGTTCGGCGGCAACGGTTCGGACCGACTGTTCGGCGACGCCGGCGCGGACATGATCTGGGGCGACGCCGGGAACGACTGGCTTGACGGAGGCTCCGGCAACGACAAGCTCCGCGGTGGGGACGGCGATGATGTGCTGGTCCATCGCGCCCATACGACGGGGCTGCTCCCAGCCGGATCCGACGACTTCCAGGGCGGCAGCGGGAATGACACGCTGCTTATCAGCGTAACCGGCGAAACGCCGACCTATGGCGGCGCTGGGCCGATCATTCGCGTCGATGATCAGGGCAACGGCGTCCTGGGCTACGGCCAGAACGAGATGGAGTCCGACTTCGTGAAGGCGGGGACCTTCAGCAGCGTCGAGACGTTCAAGCTTGCCGACGATAGTGCGGGCCTCGTCTTCGAAGGTGGCGCGCTGAACGCGACCGTGATCGGCGGTGCGGGTTATGACGTCATCCAGGGGGGCTCTGGCGACGAGACCTTCTACGGCGGCGGCGGTGGGGATCAGTTCCAGCTTCTCTGGCGGCCTGGTTGGGATCTCGGGCACGATAAGATTATCGGCTTCGACGTCGCGGCCGGCGACACGATTACGAAGAACACGGCCTTCGATGACGCCCCAGATCAATTCGGGATCTCGACCGTCGAGCAAGCCGGGCACACTGTTTTCACCTTCACCGACACGGCGTCGGGCGAGGTCGTGGGCACGTTGGACGTGGACGCCGTCGGCCTGCCGCCGATCTACGACTTCATCCTGGGCTGATCCCCTGCCCTATCAGCCGATGCCTGATCATCGCGTGCGCAGGTCGGGGTACAGGGCGTGGCATGGATCGGATGCATTGCCTCGCCTTGGGCATCCTACGATAAGCCCCAGCGCGTCAGGCATAGGAAGATCCGGTCCGAACCGGTCGAGCAGCGTGGCGCGATGGTACTGGCCTGCCCGGCCGCATCGATCGCAGGCGATGCGGACCAGGTCGAGCGGGTAAGTGCGGATAGTGAGTGCGCCGTTGTTCATTGCCTACATGGAGTTCCAGGACTTTCCATAACCGGGCTGTGGCTGCTCGGAGCGCCACACCGGCTCCGGCTCCACTCTCATGCTACCTTTACCGAGATGACTTGAATCGAGAAGTTCGCTGGTAGCGGGCATATTTCTGCGAGAAATCGCGCAAATTGCCACGAGCGCAAACAAGCTGAACATCAGCCCCAGCAGGAACCAGCCGAAATTGCTTCGGTTCTTGTCGTGCGCGATCACCGCGCAGGTGCCGGCACATGTCAGCCAAATGCCAACGGCGACGAAGGTGTAGTTGATAACCATGGTCCGTCTTCCACGAAAATGTACTCTTCTCGGATCATTGTACTTCGCAGTTCTGTATTTTTTCTGAAGGCAGAGAGGCTGACGGTCGAGGCTGCCAACGAGCGGCCGACCATCTCCAGCACGTTGGACGTCAACACCCTTCGCGGGGACCCGTCCACGCGCAGCGTAGCGAGCATGGATGGGCGGAAGGGTGTTGATGCCCACAGATCTTGCATCCTTGCCCTGCCCTGTTTGCTCCAGCAAACGGGGCTGCCCTCCTGGCGAAGGATCTTTCTCCCTCTTTTCCGTGTAATCACGTAAGAACGATTCCTACCTTCCACGTCTTCGTTTATCCGCGAGAAATTCGGGGGGGACCGGATAGCCGCTGTCATGCAGCGCGCGGAGCACCAAGGCTTTGACCGACGTCTTCTCCTTCAAAGCCCGGAAGCGCAGAGCATCGAGCAGTTCTTCGGGGAGATCCGCCTGGAAACTCCCGAGCCCCTGCCCTCGCTGTAGTTTCACCTCCTTCGGAGCAGCCACGGCTGTCGTCTGTTCCGTAGTGCGGCTGGACACTCCGTCAGGTGCTGTCGGTATCCCCAAGCCCTCGCTCTCGGCGAGCGCTCGGGCGGCCTCCGGGTCGATCCCGCGCCGGCTGGGCGGTTTGATCGGCGGCAGCTTCGTTACCATGTTCACTCCGTTCAACGCATTATAGTAAACGTTTTTACACGTAACAGCGTAAACGCTCTACGATGAAACCGTGTTATCCTCAAGTACGCTCAAGATTTCCGTCACGATCTCACCGATGTTGGCGACCGCCTCGCGATCCGACCTGGTCGCCCTCCCTCCGCTGGCGCTCGGCAGCAATCCGGTATAAGTCATTTCCTTAAAATGCTTTCTTTCGTAGAGCTTCGTCGTCATGACGGGTGCGCCGTGCTCGGCGATCTGGGCGTAGGCGTGCGTGTCGACCCCGGTGGTGTAGCTGGGCGAGATGCGGGTGAACAGCAATCGCACCTTGGCGTTCTGGATTGTCTTGCGGTTCCGCTCGATCATGTGGACCAAGCCGAGTGCCTGCTCCACGTCGGACCGGCTCGTCTGGGTGGGGATCACGATCAGGTCGGAAAGTCCGAAGGCGAACACCTGGACCATGCCCCGCATGCCCGGCAGGTCGATGATGATGAAGTCGGCGCCGGCGTCCTCCAGCTTCGCGACCTCGTCTCCGATATTCTGCTCGGTGATGTTGCTGGCGACGGTGATCCCCTTGATCTCCCCGACCGCGTGCCAGTCGCCGACGGCATGGTTGGGATCGGCATCAAGCAGGCCGACCTGGTGCCCCATTTCGGCCAGGCGGCCGGCCAGAATGTATGCCGTCGTGGACTTGCCGACA
>NZ_CP086117.1 GCF_016806835.2 Skermanella rosea
GTAGAGGTCAGGCGACTTCCACGACGTCGAAATTTCCGGTTTCAGTCAGCACCGGGCGATAGACGCCGACGATCCCGCGCACGCCCTCGTCCCGGCCCATGTGCACGATCATGCCGATCGCGTCGATCACAGGGCCGACCTGGGGCACCATGCCGGGAACTTCGTGCAGAAGGTCGAGCAGCCGCTGTATCGCCTCGCGCGGCCCGTTGGCGTGCAGCGTCGAGAGATTTCCGGTGTGGCCGGTGTTGCACGCCTTCAGGAACTCGTTGCAGGCCATGCCGTCTCGAAACTCGCCGAACACCATGCGGTCGGGGATCGATCGCATGGCGCTTTGGACGAGCAGGCGACTATTGACGACGCCCTCCCACCACATGAACTTGTTCCGCGCCTCGGCACAGTGCAGCTCGGGCCGGTCCTCGATCACCACCAGCCGATCGCGGGAGAACTCGGGTTCGTTGATGATCGCGTTGGCGATGCTGGTCTTTGCCGATCCGGTCGCACCGACCAGCAGGAAGTTCGCCCGGTTCCTGATGCCCCAACGGATCGCCGCAATCCGCCGCTCGGTCCTCCCCGCCGGCAGCTCCATCGTATCTTCGTTCACCACCCTCGACGGCATCGATATGCCGGGGAAGTCCTCCAGCCTGAACACCCGGCGGCTCGGAACCCGGATCGCGATCGTCGAGCCATCGACCGAAGTCGTCGGCACCATCGCCTGGACGCGATCGCCGACGACCGGGATCGTCGCTTCGAGGTTGGGCGACTCATGATCGACGATCCGGTTCTGAAGATGGCCGAGCGCGTTGATCGCCCACAGCTTCGCGGACTCGTCCATCAGCAGGCCGGTGTCGAACCAGGAACCCGAGCGCATCGCCCAGACCCGATCATCGTTGTTGATGACGATATCCGTCAGGCCGGGCAGCTCGCGCAGCTCGGCGATATCCCGCCCGAACGCCTCGGCGACCAACTCGCCGGCCTTGATATCCGTTGACCGTCTCATCTATCGAGCCTCCCGCCTCACGTGGTTTTCCAGAAGCCGGCCGGGGGAACGAGAGGCTGATCCTCGACCGGCGCGACCCTCGGCGCGTAGGCGAGCTGGGGCGGCTCGATGACGGCCGGCAGCAGACGGTCCCGGAAGGCGCGTTCCTTGTCGTACCGCACCTTGCGCGCCCGCCAGGGCAGGAAGCCCAGGCGCAACACGATCTCCTCGTTTTCGGGCAGGGTTCGGATCGCGCCGGGGTCCATGACATACTGCCAGGACCGGCTTTCGCCGCTCGTCGTGCTGGCGCCGCCCCGGCTGCTCGTCCGGCTCTCGGTATCGCGGATCTCGGGCGCCATGCCGATCATCTCGGAAATGCGCTTCAAGGTCCGGTTATCGTTCGCCGCGAACGTCACATAGACGTGGCAGTTATCGATGATGCTGTTCTTCTCCCCATAGACCTGATCGATCTGCGCCAGCGTCTGGACGGCCAGCACACACTCGATCCCGAAACCGGGGATCTGCGGCAGCTTTTCCTCGAAGTCGGGCATATGGCCCAGGCCGTGGAACTCGTCGGCCAGGATCATCAGGCGGTGTTTCTTCTGCCGCCCCCGGCTGTCCGTCTCCAGCGTCTCGGTGAGATCGCGCAGAACCTGGGAGATCAGCAGGTGCACCAGCTTGGCGACGCGGCCGGCATCGGACGGCGGCTGACGCACATAGAGCGACATCGGCTGGTCGAGACACATAAGGTCGCCCGGCAAGAAATCGCACTCGCCGCTAGTGACTTCCGCCACAACCTCGTCATCCCACAGCCACAGGTAAGAGCCCGCCGTGCGATAGGTGTCCGACCGCTGCGCCGCCATCTTGTCGCCCTCGGCGCCGCCCAGGCCGGCAGGAAAGAGCGAGCTGGCGATCCGCGCCGCGACCGGATGGGCTTCCGACGTCATGATCTCGGCCGCGCCCTCGTCGCCGAGCGCCAGGAACTTGCGAATGCCAGCGATCGAGACGTCATCGGCGCCGGGATGGTTCAGCAGGTGCAGCGCCACCGCGACGACATACTCCTGGGCGGTCCGATCGAAGAACGTCGGCTTGACCGCGTTGATGATCGCCAGCACCAGGTTCTGGACGTCGCGGACCTGGAACTCCCCGGGGCGGCACGCCTTCAGGAAGTTGAAGCGCGCGGAGCGTCGATCAGTCGGGCAGAAATAGACCACCTTCGAGAAAGTCGCCCGCCAGCCGCTGGTGCCTGGAAAGCCGAGCTTCTTGTCGCCCCACAGGAATTCCCCTTTGGGATCGATCACCATCACGCTTTGCGCATACGAGAGCAGCGTCGGAACGAGGATGCCGCGGCCTTTTCCGCTCCGGTTCGCGCCCGAAATCAGGGTGTGCGCGTCGCCGCAGTAGGACAGGAATTTCCACGACTGGCCCAGACGTTCCGGCGCGATCTTGCCGACGATGCGAACCCGCGACACGTCGTCATCCTTGCCGATCAGCAGGCCGGCCCGACGCGCCGCCTTGCGATCCGACCAGACCGGCCGTTCCCATCGGGGCTGCTTCTTGCGCCCACCGGTGCCGGCGATCGTCGCGAGAGCGCCGACCAGACCGGCCGCGACCGCGATGAAGCCATAATACCCGGAGCGCGGCGACGCCTGGACGCAGGCGCGCACCAGCTCGGGCGCTCGGGCGAAGTCGAGAGCGTCCACGCCGCATCCGGTGGACAGAAGGGAGACGCCGCCCGCCACGCCGAGCAACAGAGATCCGGCGGCGATCGCCAGTTTCAAGGCTGCTGACATTTTACGACCTCCTGAAGAACCCGCTGCCCGTCGCGGGCTGCGGTTGGGTGATGCGACTGTTGAGAGCCTCGGCGAGCTGGACCTGATGCTCGCCCAGGCGATCGATCGAGAGTCCGAGGCTGCCGATCCTCTCGCCGACGGTCGCGACGCCGCGGATCTGCTCGGCCATCGCCGAGAGCGTCTCGGCCTGCTGCTCGGCGCCCTGGCGCAAGGCGCGCAGCTCGTCCACCAGTAGATCAACGGCGTCGTCATGCGCCGCCCTGCCGTGCAGAAGATCCACCGCCATGATCACGACGTCGGTCATGGTGCGCCGACCCGGAATGACCAGATCCTCCAGCTTGTCGACCGTCTCGCGGGGCAGGCGGAAATGCTTCTCCGTGCGCGCCATCGATCAGATCTCCTGGCGCTGAAGACGTCGCCGCTCGACCTGATCGAGCGTCTGGAGCACCGACGCCCGCTCCGCGTCGCCCCGAACCAGCGAGCGGCGCAGCTTGAACGCCTCGTCCCTGGTGATCCGGCCCTCGGCCCGCGCCTGGGCGATCCTGAGCTTTCCGGCGGCGATCTCCTGGCGGATCGTCCGCGTCTTGGCGACGCCCTGGCGGATCTCCTGCTCGGTCCTGAACTGCCCGAGCTTGCGCGTGACCCACTGCGACGCCCTGATCCGAAAGCCTTCCTTGATGTACTCGCGATCGATCCGCATGGGATTGCCGTCCTCATCGACGGCGCGCAGAAACGCATGGGTGTGAAGGGTCTTGGTGTCGAAATGCGTCACCGCGAAATACTGGACCCTTGTGCCCCAGTCCCGCTCGGCCGCGCTCATCGTCGCCCGCGTCAACTGGCGCATGGCTTCCTCGCGCGCCTCGGCCTCGGGCAGTCCGGTTTCATTCATGACGGCGCGCACCAGCTCGGCCGGCTTCTCGGGCGAGATCGGGATCTTGAAGAAAATGTCGTCACCGGCCGACTGCCACCGCTCGATCGCGGCGTCGGCGTCGATCTCGTTCCGGCTGGCGTCGAAGGCGCGGGCGTGCTCCTGACCCTGCGCCTTTTCCTCCTGGCGAATGTAGTCGAGCCGTTCCTTGAGCTTGTGGATACCCTCGTAACTGACCTTCACCACAACCCGCTGTAGAACCGCCAGCGACTTGCGGGACGTCCATCCGACGCCGACAGTCACCCGCGCCCGCTCGATCCGATCGGGAACCCGACCCGCCCGCATCCGGGGGCGCAGCTTCCCTTTCAGACCTTCCAGCATTCCGATGGGTCGCACTGTGAACCTCCATCTGTTAATATTTAACAGGAAGTATAGGACGGTGAGGACGCCGCCACAACTGCGCCACACGTAGCCACGCCGAGGGGCACGGACGAATGAAGGATTTCCGCCGAAAGTGGTCGATCGCGTGGGCGCGGTGTGTGGGGACGGGGCTTTATCTGGCCTCCCTCTCCCCTGCCTTCCTTCGTCGCAATCCCAACCCTGAAAGGTTCTGAAAATGGACGTCGTGAAATACGCCGAGCAGGTCGCGGACACCTATGCGAAGCATGGCGACAACCGCCACCAGGAACGCGCCCGCGTGATCCACGTCAACGCCGCCAACCTCGCGGCCGACACCAATCACGAGATCGGCTATACCAAGGGAAGCCGCATCGCCAATCAGACGACGCTCACCTATGACGCGCATCGTGAGAAAGGCATGGGCCACGATCAGGCCAGGGCCCAGACCGCCCAGGACATGGCCCAGCGGTTCAGTCGGCAGGGCAACGACCTGACGCAGACGCAGAGACAGTATCAGACGCAGGGCATGTCACGCCCTGTCTGTTAAATTTTCTCAGAAGGGAACTCGATATGCCCGATAGCCCACGTCTGATCTTCTATCTGGTCCTGGTCGCGCTCCTGATCCTGCTGCTCCGCTGCTCGGCCTGACGGCAGCGAACGGGCCTGACGGGGGCGCATTCTCGTAAGGGATATCTCTGCGGGAATGTGCCCCTTTCGGCATCGATCCTTATCCTGGCACACCCTCGCCCCCTGCTCTCGACAGGGGCTCAACCGATCACCTTCCGATAGGTCAGACGATGAAACGCATTGCAATGAAGCTGACTTTTTTCCTCGCCCTGCCGCTGGCCCTGGCCGGCTGCGCGAC
The DNA here is from genome assembly GCF_016806835.2 of Skermanella rosea. Classification (NCBI taxonomy): domain Bacteria; kingdom Pseudomonadati; phylum Pseudomonadota; class Alphaproteobacteria; order Rhodospirillales; family Azospirillaceae; genus Skermanella; species Skermanella rosea. The sequence continues at coordinate 4,902 of NZ_CP086117.1, forward strand.
GTCCCCGCCGACGTCGGCATTCGTCCCGGCGACTCAGGTCGCGCCGCCCGAACCCGAGCCGACCGACGAAGAAATCGAGCTGGCCGATGATCGGGAAATGGAACGCAACCGGGATCGACAGGAGCGGACAGAGGGGCGGGCTGTGCAGCAAGTCGCCCCGGACGGTGACGACTTCTGGGCTCGCAATCACTCGACCGCCTTCCCTGGAAAGACACGCCGTCAGATGGAGATCGAGAAGATCCACAGGCTGGCGAAGATGTGCATCACGCACAACAACACCACTGCGCCGTGCCTGGAGATCATCAGAAGTGACGCGAAGCAGGGCAGGCGCTTTATCGACCTCGGCCTCTGATCAGCACCCGAGTTGCGGCCCGCCGGGTTCGTCCTGGCGGGCCTTTTTCTTTGCCCTGCGCTATGCTCGCACCATGCTCCCGCCGCTTCACATCGCGATCAGCGCCGCCGGCCGGCCGATCGACGTCTCCCCGGTCCTCGACGAGATCGAGCGACTGGCGCGGTCGAGCGACGCCCGACGACCAGCTCCCAGGCAAGCGCCGCTTCCAGCAGCCGCGCGTCCTCGGGTGCAGCTTCGCGCCACACCCGGCAGGCTGCCGGCGTCCACTGACCGGGCCGGCGATCGCGCCCGTTGTCGATCGCGTCGAGCAGTCGGCGAAGGTCATGGCTCGGCCTCCAGGATGCGATAGACGCTGGTCCGGCCCACCTTCAGCCGGCGCGCGATCTCGCTGGCGCCCAGGCCCTCGGCCTTCAGCGCCCGAACCGCGGACTTATCGACGGACGGCTTGCGGCCCTTGTAGACGCCCTTGGCCTTCGCCTTCGCGATGCCCTCCAACTGGCGCTCGCGGCGCAGGTTGGTTTCGAACTCGGCGAACACGCCCAGCATATCGAGGAAGCACTTGCCCGCCGCCGTCGAGGTGTCGATCGGCTGCTCGGTCGCCTGAAGGTTCACGCCCCGGGCGCGCAGGTCCCGAACGATGTCCTGAAGGTCGCCGATCGAGCGCGCGAGGCGATCGACCCGCGTCACCATCAGGACGTCGCCGGGCTGAAGGAATTCCATCAGCGTCCGCAGCTCCGACCGGCCGGCGCGAGAGGTCCCGGTCGCCTTTTCCTCGCGGACCACGAAGCAGCCGGCCCGCGTCAGCGCCTCGCGCTGGATCGTCAGGTCCTGATCGGTCGTCGAAACCCGCGCATACCCGTAAACCGCCATCGATCTCCCCAATCTGTTCCGATAGGCTCTAGACCCCTTGAGTGTATCGTTCCGAAACTCGGAAAGCTACCCTATCGGAACAGGAAGATGCTGGATCGTGGTGTTCCGCGAAGTTGCCCCGCTGGCGTATACTCAAACGGAACAAGGCATCTCAGGACGGCTCAGGCTGAACCAGCGCAAGATTTCGCTTGCGCCGCCCCGCGAAACGGGTGTAGAGAGAGGGCACCCGAATTGCGTCTACGCTTCGGGTAGCAATCGCTCACAGCTCGACCGCACCCGCGGCCGGGCTTTTTTTGTGCCCGCGCTCAGGGGAGTCCCATGCAGACCGATGCCGTACCCGTCGAAGACTGGATCACTTCTACCGTTGCCGCAGCAAGGATCGGAGCCACGCCTCGCATGCTACGAAAGCTTGAGGTCAAGGGCGAAGGTCCGCCGGTCTACCGCTTCACCCCTCGGATGGTGCGATATCGCCGGTCGGAGGTGGACGCCTGGATCAGATCCCGCGCCTCGCACTCGGTCGAGCGGCCCGAGGCGTAGGCCAGCGCCATGCCGCTCGATCGCGCGCTCGCCGACCGGCTGGCCAAGCTGCTCGGCATGACCGGGAGCGACTACGACGGCGAGGCGCTGGCCGCAGCGCGCAAGGCGAACGCCCTGCTGAAGACTGCCGGCCTGACCTGGGCCGACGTGATCGACCAGGGCGCGGCGCAGCCGACCGGCTGGCGGGAGCCGAGGGACTGGCGCGAGGCCGTTCTGGTGTGCCTGGATCTCCCCGGCGTCCCGCTGTCGGACTGGGACCGGCGCTTCCTGCACAGTATCGCCACCCGGCCGACGCTCTCGGATCGACAGGCCGCGCAGCTCGATCGGATCGTCTCGGCCTGCCGGCAGTATGCCGCGATGGCGGCATAATTCCACTGTGGTTCGTCTTTCCATACTTCGCGCTGTGCAGTCGATATCAATAAATCAGCGCGCCTGCTCTCAACGTCTATTGACGCCCTTCGTGATATCCACGCCGATCGTTTCAAAAACTCCTTTTCCTGCTCACCTGTCTGTCGTACTATGGCGCAGTTTAGGGCGTCATAAGAACCCGTCGGTGCAGAATTATGGAGAAGGGAAACATGCTAACGCCGCGAGAGCTGGCAGATCTGCTCAAGATCGAACCGCGCACCCTACAGCAGTGGCGACGTCGAAAGCAGGGCCCAACCTACGTGCGCGTATCGCATCGCGTCGTCCTTTACGATCGGGACGAGGTGAATCGGTGGCTGGAGGCGAGAACGACTCGTCACTAGCCCAGAAAAACGAAGGGCGCACGCCAGAACAAAGCGCACGCCCGGGAAGCTCGGAGTTTCAACACGATGAATATCAGCGATATCGGTTCGCCGGTCAAGACCCGTTCACAGACGGAAAGTGATCTGTGGACCTTCTGCGAAGTGATCCACGATCGCGCTGCACCGCTCGCCGGCAAAGGCGTGCTGGTCGTCTCGTCATTCGGCGAAGATCCTGACGCGGATCACAACAAGGGGATCGGCTCGAAAATTCGACGTGTCAGGATTGGCGACGTCGCCGAGACGATAAAGACCATCAAGGCCCTAACTCGGGATCGACACAGAAACGTCTATATGTCGATTGGGGTATATCGGCTCGATCTTGAGACCGGTTTGAAGGGAAGTGAGACAGATCTCGTCGGCGTTCTCGGCTTCGTTGCGGACTTCGATGATTCCAAGGCCCATCGATACGCCGAAAGGCTCCATCCGATCGAACCGTCACTTGTCGTCGAAAGCTCGTCCGGTCGGTTCCAGGCGTTCATTCTGCTCGACCAGCCGGCGACCGTCGAAGAGGCCAAGCCGATCGCGGTCCGGCTAAAGCATTTCGCCGGCTGCGATCACTGCACCATGAATTGCTGCCAGCCCTGGCGCGTTCCCGGTCTGCTAAACTGGCCGAACAAGAAGAAGGTCCATCAGGAAGGCCGCAGCCGGGAACCACAGACGGCGCGCATTCGATCCGAGTTCGTCGGGGTCGTCTATTCGCTGGCCGATCTCGACGCGATCCTGCCGCAGATCCCGAAGAAGGAGACTGTGAACGGGACCGCGAACGGGCACAAGTTCGAGTTCCGGGCCGAGAACCGCGGCGATATTCCGCGTTTCCTGCTCGACCATATGGACGATCCGCTTCCCGAGGGGCAGCGATCCGAACGCGACTGGAAGGTGCTTACCTCCCTGGTCGAGCTGGGCTTCTCTGATGATCGGATCGTGTCGGAGGTCATGAGCCGTACGAGCGGCGTCGGATCGAAATTCATCGGGAACGAAAAGCGTCTGCGCGGCGAAATCAATCGCGCCAGGGCGAAGGCCCGGGGGCTGCTATCGAAAGATCGCTGGCAGCGTCACGAACGCAAGACGCGCGACCGCGCCACCAGCTCGCCCGCCGCGAAGCCGGCCAGCAGCTCGACGTCGGAGATCGCCGGCCCTTTCGTCGTCACCGAGGACGGGGTGTATTACACCTATACGAAGGACGGCGAAGAGGTTCAGGAAAAGATCTGCTCCCGGCTCGACGTGATCGCGATCACCCACGACGAGCAGGAGGAAGGATGGGGGCGCGTTCTCAACTTCAAGGATCTCGGCGGGACGCCGCACCAATGGGCCATGCCCATGTCCCTGACGGCCGGCGACGGTCTTGAGATCCGGCAGGAGCTGCTTTCTCAGGGACTGGTGATCGAGGCGTTCAAGGGCGCCGGGGTGAAGGTCGTCCAGTATATCGTTAGCGCGCATCCGTCCGAGACCTGGCTCTCGGTTTCGCGCATCGGGTGGCATGGCGAGTCATTCATCCTGCCCGACGAGACTTTCGGCAGCGCCGACAGGCCGATCGTCTTGCAGCGCGAGCGCAGCGCGAAGCACGCCTTTCGGACCAAGGGAACGCTCGAAGAGTGGCAGGCGAAGCTATCCCGATACTGCGTCGGTAACGCCTATCTCGCGTTCGCCGTCTCTTCGGCGTTCACCGGCCCTTTGCTCAAGCCGATGAACGAGCAGGGTGGCGGGTTCCACTATCGCGGTGACTCGTCCTGCGGCAAGTCCACCTGCCTCGAAGTCGCCGGGTCGGTCTGCGGCGGCGGCGGGCAGAACGGATATAAGACGACGTGGCGCGCGACCGATAACGGCCTCGAAGGCGTCGCCGAAGGCCATTGCGACACGCTGCTCTGTATCGACGAGATCGGCGAGTCCGACGCCAAGACGATCGGGACGACCGCCTACATGCTGGCGAACGGGCAGGGCAAGATCCGCGCGAGCAAGATCGGCACTGCCCGCCCGCCGGCGGAATGGCGGCTGCTCTTCCTGTCGAGCGGCGAAGAGTCGCTCGCGTCCCGCGTCGTCACCGGGGGCGGCAAGACGCAGGCGGGCATGGAGATCCGTCTTGCGGATATCCCGATCAATGGCCGGTGGGGCGTGCTGAACGAGCTGCACGACTTCGCCGACTATCAGGAACCCGGCGCGGATCAGACCAGCGACCGCGATCGCGCGAAAGCCTTGATCAACCATCTGAAGCGCGCAGCAGTCGAGCATTACGGGATCGCGATCCGCGAATACCTGCGGCAGCTCGTCCAAATCGATCCGATCGGACTGGCCGAAGAGATCGCCCGCGAGCAGGCCGACTTTTATCGCCGCTACGTTCCCGCCGATAGCGGCGCCCAGGTCGGGCGCGTCGCCAAACGCTTCGCACTCGTCGCGGCGGCGGGACAGATCGCGACCGATATGGGGCTGACTGGCTGGCCCGACGGCGAGGCTATGCGCGCCGCTGGATACTGCTTCACGGCATGGCTTGGGGCGAGGGGCACCACAGAAGACAGCGAGAACGGGACCGCGGTCGATCAGGTCCGCACCTTCATCGAAGTGCATGGCGCATCCCGGTTCAGCTCCATGAACGATGCCGAGAACGGCATCGAGGATGCGCGCGTCATCAACCGGGCCGGCTACAAGCGGAAGACCGCGGACGGACAGACCGAGTATCTGATCTTCCGCAACGTCTTCCGCAACGAGGTCTGTAAGGGCTTCGACCACACTAAGGTTGAGGAATTGCTGATCGAGCGCAACTTCCTCGCGACCAGTGGCGGAAAGCGTCAGATCCAGGTCAAGCGGTCCGCAGGGTATCTGGACGAGAACGGCGAGCCTATTACGAACGAATTAGGACAGCTCAGGACCAAGGAAAGGTTCTACTGCATTCTCCCCGCCATCCTCACCGAGAGTTGACCAAAATGGGCAGGTTTTCGAGGTTGATGGGCTCGCGAGTACCACCGGTACCACCGGGCTCTTTGGTCGGTACCACCGAAAAAGCTAATGATTTCAACGCGGTATCACCGGTACCACCGGTACCACCGAAAAAAGCAGAACCAAGACGAGAAACCGAAAATGCTGCATATTACCAAAGTAATACACGGCAAGCTCCAGTCCTCGCGCGCGAATTATATATATCAGGTGGTACCGGTGGTACTGGTGGTACTGCACTGAAAAATAAGGGTTTTTACGGTACCACCGGGGAAATCCGGGGTGGTACCGGTGGTACCGACGAGCGAAGGGGTGAAAAGCCCCTTCTGTCGGCGATTGCGTCGGCCCTGAAGTCGGGAGATCCGGCCCGCATCGCGGCCATTGTGGCCTCAGATCCAGATCTCTCCGAACGCGCAGCTATCAGCGAATACGACGGCGGAATGCCCCGTCGTGACGCGGAGCGCGCCGCACTTCTTCAAGCAGTCGAGGACGGCAGCTATGCCCACTGAGATCCGCGCCGATCGCGATCTGATGAGGATCGTCGAGCGCATCGCCCAGGTCGTCTCCCCGCGTCCAGCGGTTCTCCCAACCGCGGCGAACCCAATCGTCCGACCGATGGTGCTGGGAATCATCAGTCAGCTTCATGAGCGCGTAGTTTCTCCCGAGGGAATGCGCAAGGGCGACGCCCACTCAATGCTCTCCCAGGCGGTGAAGCACTACGCCAGATCAGCTCTCTACAAGGCGGCGCTGGCCGCGCCCGGCGCGTGGCGGCACGACCTGGACGGCAACCCGGTCGAGCCGGTGTCGCAGGAACATGCCGACCTCGCCCGCACCACCCCGGCGCTTTCCATTCGGACGAAGGAGACCATTACGATGCAGATCCCAGGACTGAAGATCGCCCAGCAGATTGCGGCCGATCAGCTGCGACCCGTTGACGATATCGTGAAGGTGGTCACGCTCGCGATCGACCTGGGCGATGGTCGCCCCTTCACGGTTCAGTTCTCGGGCAGGAACTATCGCCGCGCCCTGCGGCAGATCGACGAGGCGCGAGCCTCGGGGCACAAGTTCGGCGTCCTGCTGCAAGGCCGCTTGGTCGCCGGCCACCGGATCGAGGAAGCCGGCCTCTCCGTCCAGATGCGAGCGCGACCAGCACCAGACGCTGAAACACCCGCATAACCGGCCCGAGCTTCTGATCGAGCAGCCGACGAGGCGGGGGCAGAGATGCGCCCCGCCTTTTTCATGCCCGCCGCACTACCCGAAATGTCAGCGAACCGATATCGCCGTTTTCTCCGCTGCCCAACCGGGGATTGAAGATGTATTTCCCTGTACCGATAGCGGCGCACATCTTACTCTTGAGGCATAGGAAGAAACGAGCAAACAGCAAACCACGGAGATCTAAAATGATAGCCAACGCGGCATACGAGGCCGACGAGGCGATCGAACCCGACTAAGCCTATCGGCGTGGTAGGCTTCGAGTATTGGAAGCAAATCGTCCGGTATTCGGACTCTGCGGGGGCGGGCCGTCGAAAAGGCGGCCTTGCCCCCGAAAACGTGTTGCAGGAGAAAGAAAGAGAGATAGCATCGGGAATACTTCAACCCGAAGGATCGACACCATGGCCCAGGCCGACGAGACTGTGCCGCTTCCCGATGTGCCCCGACTCATTCGTGAAATGACGGGGCATCGCGTCACCTATGGCGATCTGTACCGCCGAGTCCTGGACGGCGACCTGCCGGCCCAGCGAGATCGCGGACGGTGGCGCGTGCGAACCGGCGACGTGCCGACGATCGCAAAGGCACTGACTAACAAATCAACCGAGAGGGCATAACGATGAACCTGGAAAACCGGATCACGGAGCTGGAAACGCAGAACGCCGCGCTTCATCAGAAGGTCGTCGAGGGTGAGCGCAAGGCCGCGAAACTGGAGGCGGAAAACAAGCAGCTTAAAGGCGAGAACGCTCAGGAGCGCGCCGGCCGACGTCTCGCCGAGATCGCTTCCGCCGCCGGCGTGCTGCCGAGCGCCGTTCCCGACGCGGTTGCCCGCGCGCTGGAAGCGGGTAGCTGGAAGGAGATGAAGGGGAAGCTGGTTCGGATCGGCGCGGACGGGCATCCCGAGATCGGCCCCGGCGGCAGCGACATCACGCCAGACCGCGCCATGAAGTCGCTGAAGTCGAGCGCCCCGCATCTGTTCGCCGACGCCGACGCCGATGGAACGTCCAGCGCGGCGAGCGCGGCGAGGCCGAGCAGCTCATCGGCATCGTCGATCCCGGAGAAGTACCGAGGCAACAAGAACCCCTGGCGGTCGGGCAACATGACCCAGCAGGCCGAGGTATACCGGACGAGCCCGGCGCTGGCCCAGCGCCTCGCCGACGAAGCCGGCGTCCCGATGATCCCCGGCAACCGCCCGCCCCCGCATGGGCACATGGGCTTGCGCCGATAGACGAAGAAAGGGGGCCAGGATACGAGCGCCTGGCCCCATTTCACCCCTCGTTCCCCGCCCACGACGAACACCGTAGGACGCCGCGTCCTATGCAGCCCAGCCGACGAGCTGCACCCCCTCATTCACATGGAAACGTCCGCACTATCGACGTCGCGATCATGTACCGCGGCGGTTGGTGCCACATCTCAGGGTGTTCCCTGGCGAACTTCACCGCGACCTCGCGAAGCTGAATGACGCTGACGCTGCGGGGCACGCAAGCCTTGATCGCGCCCGCGAAACCGTCCTCAATCATCCATTCCGCGATGCCCTGGACGAAGCCTGTGCACCATCCCTGGGCAAATCCCTTGGAGTCACACGCTTCCAGAAAGTCTGTTCCGCTCACCGGATCGTCAGTCGCCCAGGCCGGCGGCGCCAGGACGAGCAGCGCCGCCAGCGCCGCCCCTGCGATCTTCTTCATGCCGCCCCCCTTAATCGTCGCCGTGCCACCAGAGGCGCACGACGCGATAGAGCATCACCAGCGCGACCAGAAAGCAGACGGTGAACGCGACCGAGTGCCGCGCCCCCGACGCCCACCACGCGCCGCCGGCCGCGATCGTCAGCCCGACCACGGCATCGAACATCTTCACGCCGTTGACCGGCTTGCGCCCTGACGCTTCCCGAGCTGCGCGCCAATCCGCCCGACGCTCGGCGAGCAGCTCGTCCCAGGCCCGCGCGATCCGCGCGACGATCCAGCAGCCGACGACGACCGCGCCCAGGACGGCGACGACATGCGCGAACACGTCGCCCCCGGTCACGGATGCGCCTCCGTCTCGACGCGATCGAGCATCCGACGACACGACACCGTAAATTCGTCCGGGAAATCGATCCCCGCATCTTCCAGCGTCTGTCGGATCTTTCGCAGACTTCCGGCCATCGACTCTTTGCCCGCCTCGACCCGCGCAATCGTACCTGTCGCAAGGCCGCTTTTCTGGCCGAGATCGCGCACGCCCCAGCCCAGCGCGATCCGAGCCATCCTTACCTGATATTTCGTAATCATTAGATCCTCGTTACTTCGTGGCGACGCTCGACCGCATTTCATTGGAACGCTGTATCATTTTTCCTCTAGACGGAGCTGAAGGAGTAGGGGTATTATAACACGGTTCCAACGGATTGGAACTGACAGGCACCGGAGAGTCAAATGCAAAATTTCTGCTCCGCATACCCTCAAGGAAAGATCATCGCGACGCTCGGCGATGGCCGGGTCGAGATCACGCTGAAGCTGATCGAGCAGCCCCGCCTGGAACTGGTCTCGACCATGACGTTCCGCGGCGCTTCCGTCGAGCTGGCCCGCGAGCTGGCCGAGGACGAGGACGAGGCGATCTCGATCGCGACAGACTTGGAGTGGAAGGCCCAGGACGAGCTGAAGGTCCTCGACGTCGATTTCACAAAGAACCCCTGCGGATGGCCCGAGGCCCTGGAGCGGCATTTCGATTTCGCCCGCGCCCAGGCCCTGCGCGTCGCAGTGCGAGCAGCGGAGTAAGGCCGATGCCGTACCGCCGCGAGCAGCTCGTCCCGATCGGCCGCACCGGCACCGCGATCTATTACGTCGGCGGCGTCTGGGTATACCGCCAGTGCGGCGCGCATCCCTACCGGTACGACACGCTTCCCGATTTCGTCCGCGAGCTTCAGACCGGCGCGCTCGGCGGGAGCTGGCGCGAGACGGAAGCCGGAACCGCCCTGATCGACAGGTTCATCGACTAGCCACCGGGCGCGGGGAGTGCCGCAAACACCCCCCGCTTCCCACCATCAAGCAGGAGTTCCAGATGCACAGGAACGTTTCAACGTACCAGCCCCGCGAAACTGATTCCAGCTATCGCTTGGGCATCGTCGCCGCCGCCCTGCGCGCCGCCGACGTCGCCGACTTCCGGCCCGCCCCGGCCGCGTCGATCGCCTTCGTCCCCGGGCACGCCCGCGAGATCGGGAGGGCTGCATAATGGCCCGCCGTCCCGCCGCCGCCGCACAGCTCGATTTCGGCCTGATCGTCACCGACCCCGAAGCCGCTCGCATCGAAGCCGCCCGCAAGACCCGCAAGTGCCTGTCCTGCGGCCACGGCTTCGCCAGCGAGGGACCGGGAAACCGGATCTGCAAGCCGTGCAAGGGGCTGGAGGTCTTTCACTCCGCGCCCGACAGCTTCGCCCTTCACACGGCATCGACCGCTTCCCGCGCCCCCTTCTGAGGAACACCGCGATGATCCGCATCACCACTTCTCAGCGTCTCGTCCTGGCAGATTGCACGCGCCTGGGCCTCGTCGGCTGGCTCGTCACCGATCCCGTCGTCGGCCATAAGGCCCGCCGCTTCGAGCATATGGCGACCACGATCGGCGGATTCCGCTTCTCCCGCTTCGCGACGCTGGCGATGAACGAGCTGGGGCCGGACTACATGCCGAAGTCGCCGGCCTCGGCCATGACGTTCCCGCTGTCGATCGCTGAAGCCGCCGCCCTTGCGAACGATATCGAGCTGGAGCTTGCGACACCGGAGCAGCTTCACGCCGCCGCCCTGATCGCCGCGTTCAGCCCCTACGGTCAGCCCGAAGTCGGAACCCGCGACTGGCGGTCTTACGTCTCGGTCCTGAACGTCCTGGGCGTCTTCGTAGACGAGGGATACCCGAACTGGCGGGCCGAGGTCGAAAGCGCCCTGCGCCCGTTCTGCCGCGCCGTCGCCTCGTCCTACGCCTCGACCATCAGCGCGGAGTGACCCTCATGCGATCCATCATAACCGTCGCCGCCCTGCTGGCCCTGGCCGGCTGCGCGTCTCAGCCCGCCGTGCGCGACTCCCTCAGCATCACCGACTACATGCGGCTGATCGACGCCCGCGAGCAGGCGTTCGATGCCCCGGTCGGCCAAGCGGCAATGTGGATGAACGTCCTGACCGGCCTGGGCGGCACCGTCACGCCTCTCAACAAGGCGCACCGGGACCAGGGGCGCACCTGCCGGCGGTTCCGGCAGCTCGTCCGATCGACGGACGGACGGCTCGACGATCGCGAGATGACGGCCTGCCGCGGACCGTCCGGTGTCCTGGCCTTCGAGCAGGAGGAGTGACTATGACCGTCGTCTGTTTCCGTTGCCCCGAGTGTCGCGGACGCCGCGTCATCGCAAACCCCAAGGTGTCGGAGTTCTGCCAGAAACACAGCGTCACCCTCTGGCAGACCGGCCAAGCCGTCCTCATGAACGCGAGCATGTGCGCCGAGGTCGGTGGCCTTCCCGCTGCGGTTTGGCCGGCCGCCGGCTTTTCGGAGGATGCGTTCCTCGATTTTGCCGAGATCGCCCATGCGCCAGGCGTGATCGCCTGTCCGGCTTGTGGCAATGGAGGTGACGTTGACGGCGCACTTTCCCGCGCCGAAGCAGCTATCCAACGAGTCATTTCTGAAGGTGGCGAGCAACTGAACTGAACAACGGGCCTGCGCCGCAGAGGTCCAGAGAGCGCGTTGAAGGGCTTCGGGGTGGGAAGAACCCCCGGAGCCCTTTTCGCGTCTGTGCGCCCTGCCTGCGGCTCCTGGCGGGCATTCGATCGCTTCCCCTCGATCGAGATCCGGCGCGCAGACCGATCACCCCGGATCGTCACCGATTGCGCGCGGCGAGCGTCTCGCGTAATCGCAAGTAATCGACGAAAAAGCCGATTGAAAAAGCTGGTGTTTTTCAGATCTGTAACTACCTTTCTCTTTGCCGGGCGAATATCGGCAAAGGCACCTGTGCAATGGGAAAGGCGATTATCTGCCCAGAATGCGGCAATGACTTTATCAGAAAGCCACGATCACCGGCGCAATACTGCTCAGTTGTGTGCAAGTTCTGGTCGCTGGTCGATCGCAGCGGCGGGCCTGATGCCTGCTGGCCCTGGATGGGATGGAAGGGGCCGCTGGGGTACGGGTCGGTCCCGGATAACCTCGCCGATGGCAAGCGGACGAGCGCGCATCGCCGAGCGTATTTCCTGCATTACGGCGTCGATCCGGGAAAGCTCTCGGTCTGCCACCGCTGCGACAACCCGAGCTGCGCGAACCCTGCCCACCTCTGGCTCGGGACTCACCAGCAGAACCTGATGGACGGCGTTCAGAAGGGGCGGATCTCGGTGGCGGCGCCAGGGGCGGCGAACTTCAGATCCAAGCTCGACGAGGCCCAGGTCCGCGCGATCCTGAAATCGCCTGAGCCAGGGATCGCCCTGGCGCGCCGCTTCGGTGTGTCGAGATCCGCCATCAGCCTGATCCGAACGCGCGTAACGTGGCGGCACGTCTGGCAGGCGATCGAGGCGGAAGTCGCGCAGCACCAGGCCCCGCTGCGTGTGCGGGAAAGCTGTCGGGATAGCCCCCGCGCCGGTTAGTCGAGGCCGCCAACGAGCGGCCGACCCGCTCGCCCGCGTCGGACGTCAAGCGTTCCCGCAGACCGACCGGAGCCACGCGCAGCGCCCATAGGGCCGAGCATGGCGAGGATTGGGCGAGGACAATGCTTGACGCCCATAACCATAAGACCCTTGTTGCTCCCTGGTTCGTTCATCGAACCAGGGATGCCCCCCCGGCGAGGGGATCGCCCTTTCGCCTTCCGGCTATCGGCCGCCGGCCTGCTCCCTGATCCGGTCGATGACGCGGACGCACGCGATCGCGCGGTCGGGATCGTCGTGCTGCACCCGGAGCCCCTCGTCGAACAGCGCGTTGATCAGGGCATCGACGCCGTGCGCGTAGACCTCGGCCATCACCGCCTCGATCGGCTGCTCAGGATCGCGGACAAGCCGCTCGACGACCTCAGGCGAGACCAGCATTGCTGACTTACCTAACTGCGCATCTGCCCACTTACGCAATTGCCCACTCAAGCATCTTGGCTGTCGAGATAGCGCATCAGGGCGGTTTCCATGACCTCTTGGTGCGACTGCTCGACCTTGAACCCGAAGGCACGAAGCCGCTGATACTGCGCCTCGGTCAGCTTCAGGGTCAGGGATCGCTTCTTCTTCTCCGCTGCGGTGGCAGGATCGACCGGCAGCGGGACTGGTGACGGGACTGGCTCGCCCCGCTGCGGGATCTCTGCCGGACGAGCCGCGGCCCCCTTGCGCTGAACCATCGAGCCGAGCGCGTCGAGACGATTAGGCTTGCTCATTTGCTTATCTCCTTATTTAGCTGCTTACGCAGATACGCAACAAGCTCGTGGATCTCGGTCGAAGCCGGCCCGTCGCCGACCTCGACCACGGCGCGGCCGTCGAGCGCGGCGGTCGGGAATTCGACGCGATCGTGAATGACCGTGGGCGAGACCTTGCCGTGCTGCGCGAGGGCGGGGATCGTCTCAAGCGCCAGCCGGGTGCGCTTCTTCGCCTGAGAGACCACGAACACGAAGTTGCGCCCCGCCGCCTCGATCATGTCGAGCGTCGGACCGACCGCATCGAGGTCGTCCGGGGTCGGCCGCACCGGCACGACAACCAGGTCGGCGAGACCGATCACGTCCGAGACGAAGGCATGGGCCGATGGCGGGGTATCGATCAGCACCATCTTGACGCCAGCCGCGCGTAAAGCCTCCAGGGTTGCCGGCAGGCCGTTGTCGATGCCGACGAGCACCGGCGCCTCGGCTTCCCTGCGGTTCCACCAAGCGGTCAGACTGCCCTGCGGATCGGTGTCAATCAGCGCCACATCCTCCCCCAACGCCACGGCTAGGTTCCGGGTGATGGTGGTCTTGCCGGAGCCACCCTTCTGCGATGCCACAACAATCGTCTGCATGTGCCCCTCTGCGTAAATGCCCACCTAGCCATTTACGGATATCATCATTTGCGCATGTGCTGAAGGTCTCCGCGTCGGGCGTGCGAAAAAAAGACCGAGCGCGAGTGGCTCAATGCTCGCTAGTGCGCGGACTTGATAGAGAAACGATATCGCTTTCGGACAGAGGGTATAGTTCCGCTTCCGCTAATCCCGGCCCCCACAAAGGCCAGCGGATTGGGAGCGCAGTTTCCAGCCGTCTATACCCAGGACTGCCCGATATCGGGGGCCAACCGCCCGGCGCCAGCTATATCCCCGCTGGCTGGGTACTATCCCCGCCGTACATTCGTCCTGGCTTTGCCTAGCCCCCTGCGCGGCAACTAGGCGGGTCGGAAGCCCATTGCTGGTGAAGTTCCCCGACAGCCTGTCCGGTTTCGCGATCAGGAACCGGCAACTGAGAGAACCACATCGAACCTCTGGAAACGCTCGCGGTATTAGGATACCGTGCTGCCCAGCGGCACCGCGAGGACTGGTCCTGGAGACTCGCGGTTCGGCGCGGCGACGATTAGCAGCGTCGCCGCGCACGCCACCGTAAAGCACAGCGGCACCCTGACAATAAAAAAGCGTGGATCTCTCACCTTTCGAGGGGGTGGCCTAGCCGTCTGCGTCAGGTGTGCGGCTGGCGAAGCTCCGCAGACTTGGCCCCGATCGTCGCGACGGCGAGTTGCCACACCGCGAACCATCCCTGCCGGCGATACCCGATCCGCTTGCGGTGGCTCTCGCGGGTGTATTCGACCCGCACCTTGTCGCCCTCAATCGCCTGCACGATGCCGGGATAGAGCCCCGGCACGTAGACCGGATCTCCGACGTCGGGCGGGTCGAGCGGCGCTCCCGGCTCAAGATCGGCGTCCGCATAGACCGGCGGCGGGCCGGTCTCGATCGACGGTCTGATCAGACACACGATCGCGCCGTTCCCGCTCGGCGTACCGACCGGCTGCAACACGATGCCGGGACCGTCCGGCGTCACAACGCTGTCACCCTGATTGAACGTCATCGGCTTTCCCCTAAAACGCTGCGAAGAACCCGCCCAGGAACGCGAGGGAAGGGCGCAGAGGTCGATGGAGCCCTCGGCGCGCAGTTTCGCCCGTCAGAAATTTCGTCGTGCCCTACGGCCAGAAAATCGCGCGATCAGTCCTCGTCGGAGTCATCGTCGGGCGGGCGATCGGTTCGGACGTCACCGGGCGCCGGCCAGACCCGCTCGCTTGCATCACCATCGGCTGGCTTTATCGTCCTGCCGCCGAAAACCCGCTGCCACTCCTCGGGCGACATCTGGACCGGGGCCTCGACGACGAACTGCACGTTCGGCGCGTTGGCTTCCTTCATCACCTGGAGCAGCTCGCCGCGCGTCTTTTCAAGCTGTGCGATCCGGCCGAGCAGCCAGTTCACCCGGCCCGAGACGTCGGGACGCTTGGAAACCGTGTCGAGGCTTTTGCCGCCGCGATCATCTGTCGATTGCCGGAATTCGACCAGTTCGAAGCCGGCCTGGTTCTTCGGCGAGTTAGCGTTTTTCTGGATTGCGCCTTCCAGCTCCAGCGCGCGGGCCAGCCAGATCTTGGCGATGCGGATCTCGTCGTCGATGTTGCCGAGCGGGATATCCTTCCAGATCGCGGTCTCGTCGTCCTGCAGGTGTCGGGAATAGAGCCCGTGGCTGTATCGCCCATTCGACTTTCCGCCGTTCTGTCGCTCGGGCGTCCTCCCGCCGTGGTTGGCGCAGCGGTTCTTGCCCTTGAGTGGTCGCTTCTGGCACGGCTGACCCTGCCTGTTCTTCGCGCCGCAGATGCGTCTTAGTGGTGTTTCCATGGAGTTGATCTCAAAAAGCTGCGCAAGGCGATGCTTCACCGCTCTGAAAAATTTAACTATCTCCGCGGCATATCGAAAGTGCAGGTCCGGGGCTCTCCCCAAAAAAGTGCCTGCGCGATATGCGTATCCCGCCTCAGACGTGGCGCTTCTGATCTAGAAGGGCTTTCATGTCTCCGCTGCTTCGCCGCAGCACTGGAGAGAAGGTCCGCCCAATGCACCTCGGGCGGGCCTTTTTGCTTCTCAGCAGCCTTTTTGACCGTGAAAAGGCAGCTTTTCCAGATCCTGGCGCCGCGACCTATGACCCATCGGGTATGACCGCATAAGTCTGAGCGGGTTGCTGGTCATATTGGTAGTCTCCAAGCGTCCTTCGCAGAGGGACATCGTAGCTCAACTCCGATTACTCTTCCCCGCTCGCACCTCCGTCCGCCCCACTCGCGAGCGGGGTTTTCCCTGTTCTCAGCATCCAGGCGGGCGCTGCCGGGAGTTGATCGACTGGCGCATCTGCTCGACGCTCGGCGTCGCGATGCTCTTCGGCGACACTCCTGGGGAGAGGCCCGTCGTGTCAGTCGGCGGGCCTTTCTTCGTCAGTCGCACTTCGCCTTGTTCTTTGCCGAGATCTGTTGGCGAAGCTGATCCATCGACATGCTCGGCAGTTGCGTGGCCGTCGCTCTGGTGAGCTGCTGGCGCGCGCTTCCCAGCCTCCCGGCGGCGGCGTTCGCCTGGGCGAGCTGCTGGCGGTTATCGGGCAGGCGTTCCCTCGCGATATCCTCACGCCGGATCGTCGGCGGCTTGTAGGGGCCGAGATCGCTGTCCCAGTCATCGAACTCGGACCCAGGCGGCGGCGCAGTCTCGCCGTTCCATTCCCCGGCGCCGACGACTTCCTTGTTATTTCCCTCGATCACGTTGTCCCGGCTCTTGATGCTGTTCGGCATGTGCCGGTTGGTCGCCTCCTGGTCGATCGTCCCGCCGACGTCGTTCCCGACGACCTTGATCCGCTCGGCGCTGACGAGACGCACATCGCCCGAGATCTGGTTTCCCTGGATCAGACCGTCCTCGGCCTCGTTATCCTTGAACTCGTCGGGATAGGCGCGATCCAACCGGCTGTTGCCCCAGCCGCCGGCGATCACGCTGTCTTTCGCCTTCGTCGTGATCTTGTTGTTGATGACCTGGACGCCATCGGACCCGGCCTTGAAGGTGATCCCGCTGTTCGCCGCGGTGCCGCCGATGTCGTTGCCGTCATAGGTCACGCCGACCACGGACACGTTGTCGATCGCCTCCTGACGCCAGTTTCCCCGGATCGTGTTGCCGGCGACGAGAACGCGGCCGTCCTTCGGGTTCATGTTGAAGATCTTGATCGCGTCCTGGCCGACGCCATCGACGATGTTCCCGGTGATCCTGACGTCGTGCAGCTTGTCGTAGGAGCCCCAGAACTTAATGCCGCCGGTGTCCCCGGATCGGCTTGTGGACTGAAGATGCAGGTCCGTGACGTTGATATGGCTCATCCGGTTCCCCTGGATGACTGCCCGGTTCTCCTGCGCGACGATGCGCGCGGCCCCTTGACCGTCGGCCGACGTGATCGTGATCGGGGCGCCCGCGACGCCGTGCTTTCCGCTGAAGTCCAGCGACTGGTGATAGATCCCGGCCCGCAGCGCGATCGTGTCGCCGGCCTGGGCCCGGTTGATCGCGGCCTGAATATTGTCACCCGGGTTCAGCGTGATCGTCTCGGCGAATGCGGGACTCGCCAGCAGCGCCAGGACCGAAACGCCCGCGAACAGCTTCATGACTCGCCTCTCTCGCTTGCTGTTAAAGTTTCACAATAGATATCAGGGACGAACTAATCGGGCGGCACGCCGGCTAAATTAGAACTCGACCGAGCGTCCGTTGGCGACGAGGAACCGCTTGATCGCCGTGAGCATGAAGGAAGACCGGCTTCTGTTGATCTTCTCCAGAAGCGTATCGACCTCGCTGGCGACTTCTGGATTGACCCATACGGTCTTTCGCAGGCTGCCGCCGAGCGTCGATATGTATTCCGGTTTCTGTCCTCGACGCAGATCGGCCAGGAGGCCGTTCGCCGCGTCGGAATAGATATCCTTCAGCGTCACGCCGCGATCGGCGGCGAGATCCTTCATCGCTTCGATGACCTCGGGCGGTATGCCGGAAAGGCTGAACGAGCCTTCCGCGCCCGGTGGGGACATGAATTCCTCGGTTGTTAATCCTTCACAGACTTGCGCGGTTTCCATTATCTGAATTCCCTTTCCTCGACAATCCGCTTCCATTCGGACTCGTCGAGATCGATGGTGAACGGCTCCGGTGGCCCCGGCTCGGGCTGACGGGAAACGAGCTTCAGGCACGGTGCCCCCGATCCGCAGCAGGTCGGCGTCCAGCATTCGGTTCCGTCAGCGCAGTACATGGCTTATCTCCGTCGATCAGGCAGCGCGATATCGGCGGCTATGAACAGCCCGGTCGGTGCTGCCTTTGGAATATACAGCACTTTCTGGACCTTTACTTCGTCCTGGCGGTACTGGCGCCCCGCCTGCTCGAAACTTCCCGCGCCGACGTCGAGGATCACCCCGGCGCTGCCGCCGAGCGCCCCGGCCCCGGCTCCCGCGCTCGCCTGGACGAGAGCCCCCGGAATGGCGTTGACGATATCGATCGCCATGCCCTTGAAGACGTCCGACCAGGGGTAATCGCTCTCGGCGGGCACGCCGACAGATCCATCGGCCGCGACCAGGGGGAAGCCGTCGAGCGGCAGGGTACCGCCGAAGGGAAAGTCGATCCGCGAGCAGACAGCCTGGATGATCTGGTCCCCGCGCCCGGTCGACACCGTGTTCGGTTCGCAGATGACCGTTGATCCGGGCGGGATCAGCGGGTTCTGGCAGGCTTGCGGTCCCCGGCGCTGGTCATAGACGACACCCTGAAGCGGAGCCACGACGCGCAGCGCGAATTGACCTGGTGCCGCGTTCTTGGTCACGCCGAGCGTCGCGAGCTGCACCACGTTGCCGGTCTTGGCGACACAGCCGGGCAGGGCGGGCAGCTCGGGCGCGGTGTGATAGAGCGGCCGGCCGCGTCCTGCGCTGGCGGCGAACGCCTCGCGATCGTTCCTCGCCTGCATCCCGGCCATCTGGACACCCTGCCTCTGCGACGTGCCGGCACCCCGACCAGTCCCCGCCTCGCCGTCATCGCCGCGCGCAGATCCGCCGCCGACGTGCATGGTCGGCTTGACCCACTCTTTCTTCACCGCTGGCGCTGGAGCGGCCGGGGGCGGCAGCTCGACCGGGACTTCCTCGGGCGGGGGAAGCTGTGGCGGCTGCTCGGGCAGATCTGGCACGGTCGGCGTGACGAGCTGGGTGATCGGCTTGCGGTTCCTGATCGCCTCCATGTCGATCAAGGGCGTCTGGTCAACCGGCATGGCGGCGACAGACGCCGCGATCGCGTCCTCATTGACGCGGCGGCCGAACAGGAAGACCCCCGACAGGATCGCGATCGCGACCAGCAGGGCGATGACGAAGAAGATCGCCAGGACGAAAACCGAGTTGCTCTCGGTCGCTGCGCGCGGCGGCTTCGGAGTGGAAAGCCCCGGCGTGGTGTTGCGTTTGAACAGAGCCATCACCGCCCCCGCTTGATCTTGATGACGTCGTGCCCGAGCTGAAGCTCCGCAGCCCGATAGACGCCGTGGATGATGTAGTTCCCGGCCTCGTCGGTGGTCATCTCGACGTTGTTCCCGCTGCCGCCGGCCTGGGCGAAGTAGGGCGGGCGGATCGAGACGCCCTCGGGGAACACGACGTAGGTTTTCTTCCCGTCGTCCATGACCTGGAGCCGCTCGCCGCGCAGCTCGCCGATCTGGCCGCTCGCGGTGTACCGGGTGTTCAGCCGCGCCAGGGGGATTTTCGTCACCGGGTCGATCGGGACGTCGCGCTCGGGCGGCGCCGCCATCCCCGCCGCCATCTGCTCGGGATAGACGAAGCGCATGGAAGGGTTGTAGTCGCTGCGGTTGGTGATCAGGTTGATCTGATACTCCCGCCGCGTCGTGGTGATCGTGACCTTCGTCTTGGCCCCCGGCATCCACGCCTGGACCACCAGGACGTCGCGCTCGCCCTCGGGAGAGCCGACCCAATCCTCCTTCGCGCTGAAGAACTGGTCTTTGCTGAAGTAGTGGTGCCGCATTTTCTCGTCCGGGTTCAAATAGATCGTCGAGATCTCGCCAGCCTTCAGGTACATCGTGTAGACATGCCCATCGAACCACGGGCAGATCGCCCGCGCGCCCTCATACGAGCATTCGGAAAGGCTGCGCCGGCTGTCCTTCAGCGCCTGCCGAACCGCGGCGAGCGGGTCTTTGCTGATCTTCTCCGGCTTGACCGGGTTCTCGGTCAGAATGAGCGGCGGCGTCGCCGGCTGGGGAGCCGGCTGCGCCTGGACCATATCGGGGGCGGGAACGTCGGGTGTAGCGGCGCACGCGGACAGCGCCAGGACCGCCCCCATGGTTCCTATCAGTCTCGCTATCCTCATTTCAGAAACCCTTGATGCTGCTGTGTTTGTGAAATTTTAACAGGACGGCCACCGAAGAAAAGGCCGGTGGGTCAGCAGTCGGGAATGCTCCAGGTGTAGTCCTCGACCACGATGCAGTACGGGTTCTTATTCGGGTCGGGGCAATTCTGGCCGAGGCGGATCGTCGCCGTCGTCTCGACGTCGCGGCGGGAGCGGACGTTTTCGAGCTGGTCGCGCTCGATCTCGGTCCAGTAAACGCTCATGTTCGCGGTGTTCACCCGACCCGGCACGACGCGCAGGTTTGCGATCTCGCGACGAATGCCGGAATCGACCATCGCCTCGACCGGCTGCTTGGCAAGACACGCCCTGGTCTTGCTCTCGGCCGGCTTGCCCATGTAGGCGGTCAGGTCGCGCAGGTTATCGGCGACCGCATCGATCGACCCAGGCACCCGGCGCAGGCGAAAGAACACGTTCTCGACGGTCTTTTCCAGAACCTTGTTCGGCGGGGCCTCGCCCTGGTTCGTCGCGTAGGTTCCGATCACGCGCCCGTCGAGATCCAGCAGCGTCGAATGAATGACCGGCGGGATCGGCTGTCGGTTCGTCTCGGCATCGACATAGAGATACCAGCCGAAGCCCGCGATCACCGTCATGAACATGAACGCCGTGCGCCAGAACCCGCCAAGTCGATACCACTGATCGACCACCCATCCGAACTCACCCCAAGGCGGAACGTCGGCCGGCTTCATGTGCGGCGCGGCCATCCCGAGCTTTTCGGCGATCTTCTTCCATGCGGACATTCGATTTCTCCTTACGGCTTGCTGATCCGGGGCTGGTTCTGCTGGCCCCGAGCTTCATTATGACCGAACCCGAAACTTTCCCAATACCCGCGCCGAAGCAGATCCGCGGATCTTTTCCCGGCCTGGGCGTTCACCTTGTCGAAGTCGGCGCGCACCTGATCGGCGAAGCCGTTCGGCAGGTTCGGCGTGCTCGACACGTTCGCCTCGAACGCCTGCCGGTATCCCGCCTTCGCCTCCTTCAGCGTCGCGCCATAGGGCGACGGCGTGTCATTCCACTGTCGGCCCGAGAGCACATTCGACGCGGCCGACCCGCTGGCCGGCACGGAAATTCCGCCCTGCGGCTGATGGTCGAGCGCCGCTCGGCGCTGCCGGTCCTGCTGGTGCCCCCGCGTGAGCTGGAACGCCATGCCGGCGAGCCCGCCCTTGAGCAGACCCATGACGGCACCGCCGACGCCGCCCCCGCCATGCAGCGCGGGACCGCCGTTGATAAAGCCCTGGCTCGCGAGCCTGATGATGAAGCAGAGGCCGGCATACATGACCGCAGCGCCCGCCATCAAACCGGCCTGCTGATAGCTCGGCTCGGTATCCAGCATCGCGCTTTCCATGAACGGCTGGCCGATGTTCACCGCGACCGAGAGCATGAGAAGATTGACCAGATGGGCGGCGAACCCTCCGATCCCGTTCTGGACCACCCATGCCGTCTGTCCCGCCCCGGCGAAAGGCAGCATCGCCAGGGTGACGAGGGAGTGCAGCGCATACTCGATGTTCGATCGAAAGATGATATAGGCCACGTAGAACTGAGCGATGATGATGATCACCGATGCGCCCAGGTAGTAGCCCAGGAACCAGAAATTCTTCGCCGCGCTGATCGGGCCGGTCGCCAGGGTCGCCATGTAGTCCCAGATCGCTTTGACGAGCCGAAACCCGTTGATGACGATCTCCGAGATCTTGAACAGCGCCAGAACGTGGCCCTGATTGCCCGACGCGACCTGTCCAAGCTCCATCGCGCCGGCCGCGAGCGTGCGATTGATCGTCACCCACTCGACCGAGATCCAGCTCAGGAGAATGACCGGCAGCAGATGGGAAACCGCGATGCCGATCATGTTCTCGCGGCCCTCCATGAACCCGGTCACGACGTAGAAGAACCGGACCATGAAGATCCCGATCATCGCGAGCGCCACCCACCCGGAGAGCGCGACCATCCCGACCGTGATCGCCTGGATGAACAGGTTATAGAACTGGCCTTTCCGTAACCTGCGTGCCAAAAGTGCCGATCTGGAAAGCGTTTGATTTCAACGGGTTGCGCCGGGTCTGTTCGTGTAACCCTATGATATCATGAGAGATTCAGCTTTTTTCGCTCGATGAACGGTCCTGGGCGGCCTGTGGCGTCTGGCGAAGCAGGCTCGATCCGTACCGGGTGAGATCGAACGTCAGGATGCCGCGCATGTTGATGTGCTTGTGTCCGATCGGTGCGAGACGGCTCAACACATCGTCGGCATGGTCGCCCGGGGCCAGGTCGATCGCCGCCTGGAGGCGATGGGTATTCCAGGCCATGACGATGTTCGCGAGCAAGGTGAGCGCCCCCGAGATGGCGCCGAGCTGTTCGGTCGTGCGGCCGTGTTTCGCCGGGATCATGCCGTTATGGATGGCGCGCTGCAGGCTGTGGACGGCCTCGCCCTGGTTGAGCAGATCGAGGATTTCCGTCCGGAATACCGGGTTGCTGAGATAGTCGCAGAGATAGAGGGTGCGCAGCAGCTTTCCCAGGGCGTCACCGGCTTCGTAAACAGGATCGCCGGCGGCGGCCGAGCCGAAGCGGTCGAGCGCCTCGGTCGCCGGGTACCAGCCGTGCTTGACGGAGGCTCCGAGCCGGAGCAAGCCATCCCAACCCCGGCTGATCGCGCGGCGGGAAACGGTCTCGGCCACGATCGGCCGCAGGATCTCCGGAACTGTGAGCCCCTTGGGCAGATAGAGCCGTCGCTTTTTCAGCCCGGCCAGTCGCGGGCATAGATCGAATTGCACCACCTTGGCGAGCGTCATCGCAAAATGCGTGAAGCCATGGGTGTCGACCGCAACGCGCTTGAGCTGATCGACCTGCCGCTGGCGCAACGCGCCTTCGATGGCGGCGCCCGCTTGCCGGCGGTTCAGGACGATCGGTTGATCATAAAGAATGCCCCACTGGTCGAGCACATGGGCATAGATTCCGACCGCATAGGTTCGCCGTCGCGGGTCGAGCCGGGCCGACCAGAGATAGCGCGTCGCCTCGAGACTCATCATGTCTGCGGACGCAAACAGGCCGCGTCCCCACAGGGTGGCGATGTGATGCTGACGCATGAAGCGCAGCACCGCGTCATTGGCCGCGCGAAACCTTCCCTCCGCTTCGATCCTCACCACCATCTGGGCGAGGCTGTCGGCCGCGACTGACGGCACCATGCGCACGAGTTCGGCCCTGGAAAGGTCGGAGCCCAGCCCGAGCAGGCTGGCATAGAGCGTCACCAACTCCTGCTCCGACCGGGCCGGACGCCCGAGCAGGACCCAGGAGAACCGGGTCAGGCCGTCGATCTCGATCAGGACTTCCGGAAGCTGGGCGTCACCGACGGCACGCCCGAGCACCCGGCGCGCCGTTTCGACGCGCGGATCCTTTGGCTGCGGCTTGCGCCGGGGGACCCGGAGTTCGTCGCCCTCAATGGCGACGGTGCCAGCCTCGACAGCCTCGGCCAAGGCGGCAAGTCCAGCGGCCAGGCCCGCTTCCAGACGCTGAAGATATTTCTCTGCGCTGTCCGGCAGGTTGAGGTCACGGATGAAGCGCGCCCGGTCGCGCTGCCAGAGTTTCAGGGGGATCAGCTTGTCCTCGGGAGCCCGATGGGACAGGCTGTGATCGACCGAGACCGACCGGTTTCGAACCGCCCGCTTCAGGGCCATCACGGTTGCCGCGCGAAAGCAACCGAGTGCGGCCACCCGATCCGGCTGATTGATCAGACCCTGCCAGGACGGACCGAACGGCTGGGAGATCCCGCCTGGCAAGGTGGTGGCGGACGACGCGGCGACAGAATCGAGCGTCGCAAGAGCGGCGGCGAGCCGGTGGTCGGCGGGGATCACGAATTCCGCCGCACGCGCCGTCTTGAGGAGCCGGGCCAGCTGCTGGGACTTGCGCCCCAGTTCCTGGCGCACGGCGTCGACCTGGGTCGCCGCGCGCTCCGGTTCGAAGGGCGCGATCAGGCCGCGCAGCCGCGACCGCAATTCGGCGACCTCGAGCGTTTCGTCACCCGCCAGCCCCGCGAGATCGCCGAGCAGTTGACGGAACCGTCGCAATCGGCTCGCCCGCGCTTCCGCGGCGCGTTCCCGAGCGTCGCGCCACAGCG
This sequence comes from Skermanella rosea, assembly GCF_016806835.2. Taxonomy (NCBI): domain Bacteria; kingdom Pseudomonadati; phylum Pseudomonadota; class Alphaproteobacteria; order Rhodospirillales; family Azospirillaceae; genus Skermanella; species Skermanella rosea. Next base: position 29,016 of record NZ_CP086117.1, read on the forward strand.
CTGCGATCCGGTGATCGAGAAGCGTCAGGCTTGCGTCCGTCACACGCAGCAGGGTGAGGCGCAGGAAGCAGGCGACCTCGATTGTTCGATGCGGGTCCTTGATCCGCGCCAACGCCGCGGGCTTGCGCGACATCAGCCGTTTGGCGAAATGCTCCAGCCCTGCGAGCGGCAGATCGGGGAGGACGAGCCGGTTCGCGGCCAATTCCTTGAGGAAACCGACTTTCTCGATCTGCTCCTCGAGGCCTTTGGCGCCCTTGCTCGACGGCACGGCACCCAGCCATTCGACGTGGCCGATCTCACCGCCCTCGACGGGCGCGAGCAGCCGCGACACCCAGGTCTCGCGCTCGGCCGCCGGTACCGCCGCAGCGATGGTCTTGAACAGAGCCTGCTCGTGGTGCCGCCGCGCGGCGATCACCTGCCGCCGGATGTCCCGCTCACGGAGCAGGAGATAATGATGCTCGACCAGCCAGATGCGGGCCCGTGCCATCAGGTCGTCATGGTCGAACACCACTGCCGCTTCCCGGCGAAGATAGGCCACGAGCCCGCGCCCGGCATGAGGGGTGAGCACGGTACGTCCGAGCAGCCGGAGCGCTGCTTCATGATGCTCGAACAAGGTCCGGGGGCGCCGGCGATAGAACGCCCGGACCGAGGCGATCCGCGGCGGCACGCAATGGAGGTGCCGGCCGAGATGATCGAGGATCCCCGAGGGAATGAGCTCAACGGAGTTGAGGGTACGGCCGGTCATCTTGAGGAAGCCGACCTGGAGGGCGAGCGCCAGCCGGTTCAAGGGTCCCCGGCGCTCTCGAACCGAAGCCAGCTCGCCCTCGTCGAGAGTGAAGAAATGCTCGATCTCGAGCGCCGACAGCGTCGCGGGAAACCTGTCCTCACCGAGATATCGATGTTCCCACCGACTCATCGGACCCTTCTTCATCGGGCTGGCGACAGGATCCGGAATCGCTGCGTCCCCCTGATCAGAGTGTCACCGCCGGCCAGACGACTGTCGTCGATATTGCCATTCCCGATGATTCACAAACGATCGTCTGCGCAGCGGAAACCCGGGACAAGCAGAAACAAGGGCTTGTGCTGTGCGGAATCCTGTTGCCAAATCGCAGTCAAAGGCAACAGGATTTTGCGACACCTGCCATGCTGCTTGGCTATGCCCGCGTGTCGAAGGCCGACGATCAGGACACCGCCGCCCAGGTCAGTGCCCTGAAGGCGGCCGGCTGCACGCGCGTCTACGAGGAGACAGCCTCCGGCGGCCGGTGGAATCGGCCCGAGTTACATCGCCTCCTCGACCATTTGCGCGACGGCGATGCTCTCGTCGTCTGGAAACTCGACCGCCTGTCACGCTCGCTCAAGGATCTGCTGCATATCCTGGAGAAGATCGACGCGGCGGGTGCCACCTTCCGCTCCTTGACAGAAGCGGTCGACACCACCGGTCCGGCCGGACGCATGATGATGCAGATGCTTGGGTCCTTCGCCGAGTTCGAGCGTGCCATGGTCCGGGAGCGAACCCGCGCCGGTCTGAGGGCGGCCCGCGAGCGCGGCCGAAAGGGCGGACGGCGTCCGAAGCTCCTGGCACACCAAAAGACCGAGATTCTCGGGATGCTCGCCGCCGGTCGCACCGGAGCCGATGTCGCCCGCCTCTTCCGGGTCCATCGAGCCACCATCAGCCGGATTGCCTCCGCGGCACGGGGCACTCCACCGGACGCAAAATCCGATCCCTGAGCCACTGCGCCGAATTCTCAGCGATGGAATGGCCGCCCCGGGGCCTCACGATCAAATGAAAAAGCTGAATCTCTCATGATATCATAGGGTTACACGAACAGGTCTGGCGCAACCCATTGAAATCTAACGCTTTCCAGATCGGCACTTTTGGCACGCAGGTTACGGAAAGGCCGAACTGGTCGATGAATTCGGCGTCCATCACTGCCCCCCGCTGCGGCGTGCGCCGCGCTCCAGCGCCTCGCGCTGCGCGTCGGAGAGCGATCCCCAGGGATCGACGATCCGCCCAGGCTGCGGCTTGCCCATGTCCTCCATCGCCCGCGCCGATCGCTCGTCGGCCCGCTCGACGGCTTCGGGGGCCTCGACCGGGGCGCACACCTGGACGCTCGGATCGACCCACTGAAGCAGCACGATAAGAACTTCCTTCATCATGGCCTGGTGCTCCTGATTGACGCGGCGAGGCCCCAAGGATCGACCACGACCCCCGACTTGCCCTCGCCGAAGCAGCTCATGTTCCGCGCATGCGCGACGTCCGACACCATCTGCTCAAGCACGCCGTCGCGCTGCGCCCGGACCTGGGACTCGTGATAGGCGATCAGCGTGCTTTGCATCGTCGAGAGGCGCGCGTTCGTCGATTGGATCAGCGCGTTCCCGGCCTGCTGCGCGTGCAGGATGCCGGGGGCGGCCTGGGACGCTGCGCCGGCCGCCTCGTCCGCGGCCTGTTGCAGCTTCATCGCCTCCGCAGCCATCGAGCGCACACGAACGCTCTCCTGCATGGCGGCGGTCATATCGTCCCGGCTGTCGAGATAGACCTGCGACATGGACGTGGCGAACATGCCGTCCGGCACGCCGGCGATGCCGAACGCCTGCTGATACCGGCTCAGAAACGCTTCCTCGGCCTGTCCGACCTGATAGGTGACGCGCTGGACGGTGCCGAGCGCGTCGCGAACGACCGCCATCGAGCGCACCATGTCGGGGCCGAAGTTCTGGCCGAGCGCCTGGATGTTCCTGACCGCGATCGCGACTTCCTCGGCCGCTTTCGCCGCCTGGAACACCAGCTCGGCATGGTTCAGGATCTGGGTGATCTCCTGGGCACAGTTGCCGCAGACGACGGCCCGCGCCGGCTTGTGGGGTGAGATCGCGACCATCAGCGCCAGGGCGGCGCCGACGGTTGCGAGACGAAGCCCGTTCATGGCTGCTTCCTCCTACTCGGCGGCGACGGCTGCGAGGCCGAAGCGCGCGACCTTCTCGGCCGCATCATGCAGACCGTGACGGATCAGCCAGCCGCGCAGAAAGTCCTGCTGGCCGAACTCCTCGATGACCTCGCGCGCCAGGGCGAAGGCCACGTCGTTCCCGGTGTTGCAGATCGCCGCCGTCACGCCGCCTCGGGGAACCATGAAGTCGATCAGGGCGGTATCGTCAGGGCCTTGCAGGATGTAATGCTTTTTCGGAACCGCCTGCTCCAGCACGTCGATTTCCTCCGACGTCAGGCCGAACCGCATCAGGACATCCTCGGCCAAGGTCCCGTCCCCGTCCGTCACGCCCCGGATGCGCTTGCCGGCGACATAGAGGCGGTTGGGACAGTTCTGCTCGATCACGCCCGCCCGCGTCTTCAGATCGAACACGCTCTGAGTCGCCAGCCGAACGCCGACGTTCCACGACCGGGCCAGCCGGACACGAGCCTCGATCCGATCGCGAAACGGCCCCTGGAGCATCCACAGCTCGTCATAGCCCTCGGCGTAGGGACGGTTCAGCCGCGCCCGATCGACCATGCGGGCAAGGCACGTCATCATCGGCCCCAGGACCGAGGGAGCGCCAAGCAGATTGTCCAGCTCGAAGCTCTGCCATACCGGGTTCGGCTGATAGGCGACGATGCCGCCGAAGTACCGGCCATAGGCACCGTCAGGGGTGAATTGATCCATGACGGAGCGCGCCCACTTGTGGCGAAGCGCGATGACGAACGAGGCCATATCGCGCCGCTCGGGCGGCTTGGTCGCGAGCTGCTCCAGCGCCTCGTGAACCCGGTTGACGACTTCCGGCTCCTTGGCCTTCTCGGTGTTGTTGTCGAGCAGGACGTCCATCGTCCAATCGCGGGCGCTGTCCAGTTCCTCGGCGCTGTCCAGGTGCCGATACGGCTGAACGCCGCTGACGGTCGGATCGAAGATCGCCCCGCCGTGACACAGCGCCGCGATCCTGCCGCCCGCCTTGCGATCGAACCGGGCGACGCCGGCATACTGATATCGGGCGATGAATTGCGCGTCGATCAGGTTCAGCCCGAAGGTCTTGCCGCCGCCCGACTCGCCGACCAGCGCCATGTGCGAGAGATCGCCGTAATGGAAGCTGATCCGGCGCAGGCTGTTGCCGTTGGTGCGGGCCAGGATCTGCGGCGGGCCGTTCAGATGCTCGTTCCGCACCGGGCCATCCCAGACGCCCGACACCGGAACCATCATCGAGAGCGCGGCGCTGGTCACGCCCGGCGTCTCGGCGTCGTGCCACATCTGCCCGGGGATGGCTCCGATGAACGCCTCGGCCGCGTTGATATCCTCGACGTAAGCCCTGAAGCCCGCCGCGTTGACGATCTCGACGATTTTCTTCGCCCGCTCGAAAGCCACCTTCGGATCTTCATGCATGACGATGATCCGGGACGTGATCTTGCCCCAGGTCGCCATGCCCTGGCTCAACTCGTCCTGCATCTCGCCGATCTCCGACAGGATGCGGACCGCCTCGCGGTTTACGCGCTGGGACTGCGGACCGTGCGGGTTCAGCGCCTCGCGGGCCTGATCCATCATCGGCCGGCGCTGCTCGTACCAAGCGTTCCACGCCTTCTTCAGATCCGCGTCGGCCTCGGACTTGCTCGACGGCAGCCAGCGGGTCGAGCGGATCAGCGGGAAGCCGCAATTCAGGACCCGATCCCACACGCCCATCGCCAGTTTCGGGGCGAACTCGCGCAGCGTGACCACCCGGATATGCTGAAGATCGGACCACAGCAGCCCGCCGGCCTCGTCGCGATACTCCCATCCCAGGGTCGGGTACATGCCGCCCAGGAACGGCTGATCGACGAGCATCCAGCCGAGATCGACCGGCCAGGGCAACGGCTCGACCGGCTGCCGGCGCGTGCTGACGCAGGAGTGCAGGAATTCGAGCAGCTCGCGGCCCTCAAGCCGCCGGACGAAATTCGGGTAGCTCGATAGCCAGGACATCATGCCGGTGATGTCGTCACAGATCCCCTCGAAAGCCTCGTATTCCCGGCCATACTCGGGACCGCTCGCGAAGGGGTCGTTCCGCCGCGCCAGCTTCGCGAACTTGTTCAGCATCGAGGTCGGCGGCTGGTACACGAAGCAGATGAAATAGCGGTTCCGCATCAACTCGCCGGATCGGAACGTCTGCTGACGCTCGTCATCGATCAGGGCGGCCGCAGGGTTGTCGCTGACCGTGTCCGGGTGTTCGGCCACCGGTTCGACGTGATGGCGGAAATAGACGGCCCATCGCTTGCTGTCGAGCCTGCGCAGCGCGTTGTTGGTCGCGAAGAAAGCGGCGTCGCGGGCGTGTTCGCCCGCTGCCGTCAGGTTGGGTCCTCGGTACTCGTAGACCGCCATCCAGCCGCCGGTTTTCTTAAGGCTGACGGTGCGGCCATGCAGCAGATAATGCCATTGCAGCTCGTCCCGGAACTTCTTTCCGGCCTGCTCGAAGGATGTGTGCGACTTCATTTTTCAGCCCTCACGGGTCAAGGTGGCGGATCGGCCCGAAGGTCGAGCGCAGCAGGAAACGCAGGTAGAAAGGGCCTTTCGCCCGAACGCTGGCGAACACCGCGTGAACCGCGGCGAACAGCGCCAGCGGCAGCACCAGCCAGAAGCTGAGACCGACCGCGTAGGCGAGCAGCATGTTGACGCCCAGGTTCGTCCAGAACACAGGCACCGGCGCCCCGCGAATGTGCGGGGGATGAAAAGCGCCGCTGTTGACCTTGACGGTAATCACCCCCGCGCCCTCCCTCAGATCGTGATCCCGCCGCCGCCACCGAGCCCGTAGGCGTAGGTCGCGAGCTGCACCAGGCCGCCCAGGATGATGCCCGCGCCGAGCGCCATCAGCATGGTCTTGAAGCCGTCGCCCTGGCCGGTGCCGATCTTGTAGACGCCGATGCAGATCCCGATGATGACGACCAGCAGGCCGATATAGAGGCCGAGCAGCTCGGCGGAGTCCGCGATCAGGGTCCGCACCCCCTGAAGGAACGGAAACGCCGCATGGGCCGGCGGCGAGACCGTCGCGACCCACAGCGCGAGCGAAGCGGCGACGCCGAAGCGGGCGACGTGGCCGGAAACGGTCTTGATCTGCTTCTTCATGATGATCCTCTCTGGTCAAGTGATCTGTGAAACTTTAACAAAGCGGCGGCACCATACCCCGCCCCCTGTGAAACTTTAACAAACCTGGGGCGGGGCACAATGCCC